>JAYRHO010000234.1:0-5325 GCA_041907245.1 Saccharospirillaceae bacterium | reverse complement strand
GAAGCCAAGATGGCAATGATGCCCAAAGTGACCATGGCTTCTAATAAGGTAAATCCGTTTTGTTTCAAATGCATGTGCGCCCCAACTGATAAATGAAACTACTTTGTAACTTCGCACACTTTTTGTTAGCTGCTACGCGCAGTTTTGGAATGTGCTGACGTTTAAGGTAAATAAGTAGACAAATAAAGTCAGGGGGGGGCAGATAGGTGGCGGGTATTTGTAACTGAACGGTGCCTGAATGTAAGTGGTTTGTATGAATTTGGTAAAGCAAATGGCGCAACCAGTCGGGTTTGGTTGCGCCGTGGGGCTTTAGTTTTGCGTTTGGGCTGGCGCCATGACGATAAAGGCTAGCTCTTGTACGCTGCTGTTTCCGCGCTTATCTATGGCGGTGACTGTGCTGGCAAACGTATAGGGCACATAGGCACCAATACTCGAACCTTGGACGTTTTTTAGTGAATACTCGCTGGAGGCGGTAGGGATATCCAATGCGCGAATTTTGTTTTGAGAGGTGCTGGCATCGCCTGCAACATAGGGCACGATGTTGTTGCTGTATGCGGGTTTGATGGTGAGATTGTTATCGCCATCGGCGCTGCCATAGGCATCAATTTTTACTTGGCCAAAAACGTAGTTCGGGCTGATGCTGTTGGCTTGTTCCTGCACGATGAGCTTGTTCAGGATGCGGCGCGCCTCGGGTGGGTCTTGCGTAAAAAGCCCAATCATATTGTTTAGGTCGTCTTGGGCGGCATTGAATAGGTTTTGCTGCATTTGCATATTGCCCACCATGCGCAGTTGCAGGGTGGAGTGCTGCATGGCAACGATGGCGCCCAAGGTGATAACCGTTAGGATGACAAGGCTCACCAGCAAGGCGGAGCCTTGCTGAGCGCGCAAAAATCGGTAGTGAACGGGCATAGGAACCTCCTTTATCTTATTTCAGCTCGCGCCAGTAAGTTTTTTTCAATAGCGCCTTTTTGCCAGTATCGATCAGCTGTGTAGAGATCAAAATACTCAGGCCGCCGTCTTCTTCACCCGACTCCGTGTCTGCGGGCGTGGTTACTATCAGCGGGTCGCTGGGAATACCTGGGGTTTTGATGTCTTGTATCGATACCGAGTCGGTGGGCGAGGTCAGCTTGATGGCATACAGGCGCGTAGCACCGGTGTCGGGTTTGCAGCTGGCGTCGAAGGACTGGGAGCCTGGGCGGAAGCTGGAGAAGTAAATTACGTTGTCCACGGTGATGGCTTTGCTCAGTACTTTCTCGCCTGCGTCACTGTCTTTTAGCTCAACATAAAAGCCGTTGTTGCTTTTTAGAGAGGGCGTGAGATTGATTTTGTTGTCCACAAACTTATAGCCCTGTAAGTCGGCTTTTTTCACGGCTGTGTAGCTAAGCGGTGCGGTTTCGGTGTTGTAGTCAAACAGCACATAGAAGTTGTCTATGGCCTGTTTATCCAGCGGGTGAGCGCGATAGCCCGAGCCAATGTTTAGCATATAACGTGGTTTGTGTTTAACGGCGGATACTTGGCCTGTGGTGGCGTCTTTTAGCATGTAGTCAAAGCTGTCGGTGTAGACCACGTCTAGGCTGGTAAAGAAGCGGACGTTTTCGCTTTTGCTGCCGTCTTTGCCTAGGTCAAAGATAACACCGCCTGTGGCGTAGCTTTTTGAGGTGGTCGCGTCTTTTTTGAAGTCGATACGCCAGATGCGGCCGCCAAGGTCGGCCACGTAGAATAAATCCACATAGCCTGATGAGCTGTTATCGATCAAGGCGATATTGCCCACTATGCCACTGGTCATTTCAGGCAGAACTAAGTCGGCATCGCTTTCGTTGGAGGCTTTCCACAATAGCTCCCCAGTGGTGGGGTCCACAATGTAGATGGCGTTGCCTGCCTCGTGGGCGGTGCGGGTGCTGTAGTTGTCTTCTTTGGGGTCGTAGCCGCCACCAAAAATCAATACTTTGCGTTTTTGGTTGTTGAACATCATGTCGGCTGGGATGGCTTTAGACCAAGTTTGCCCCATCTTGGCAAAGCCAGCGGTCGCGCCGTTGGCGTGGTATTTGCCGTTGATTTGCCCCAGCATTTTGGGTGCGGTGCGGTTGGTGATGTCGATGCCGTAATAGCTGGATCCGCCACGGCGCATGCCAATGTACAGGTAGGCGGTGTCGGTGCCATCGACGATGCGGTTGTTGTTTTTATCGTTGTGCCACAGGCTGACTTGCCCATCTAGGCCGTATTTTTTGCCGCCCGCGCCGCTGTAATAGGCAGAAGCTACGGGCAGCAGCTCTTTGGGAATAAAGGAGTACAGCTCTTTAGGGTCGTTTTCGTTGGTGTTAAAGGCGTGCAAATAGCCCGAGTTGGTACCAATAAACAGGGTGCTGTCTGGGACTTTTTTGCCGTTGATGGTCAGCTCGCCGTAGTTCACCAGCAAGGGCTGGCCGTGCAGTGGGTCTTCCATAGCGCGGCGTGCCAATGTTGGGTCTGCACCCTTACTGTCTAGGCCGCGCACCCATTGCAGCACTTTGGTGTGTTCTTCATTGCTGGTGGTGTCAGATAAGCCCAATGACGATTTGGTGACATTGGCGGTGTTGTTCTCGTGCACCAAGTTGCTGCTGCTGGTTAGGTTGCTGCCAGTGAGGTTGGTGTACACCTTGCGATCTGCGGTTAAACGGCTGGCCATGCCGCCCTTAGTAACGCTGTCGCCATCGGGGGCGTCTTCTTCCAGTGTCCAATAGCTGCGCGCGTTTTTGCTAAAAAAGCCTGTGACATCATCGACGGCGGGGCGCGGTGGGGTGCTGGCATCCACGATGCCACCCTGGGCCAAACGGAAGCGCTTGATATTGCCGCTCCAGCCGACCGAGGCGTGAGGCTTAAACACCGAGTAATACATTTGGTCGAGCTGCTCTAGGCTGTTGAAAGCGTTTACCGCTACAGCGGGAGCGGCGTAGGAGCCTGAAGTGGTGTTGATGTCGTCAAAAATCTTTTTCAATGCTGTCTTGAGCCCATCGTAGCTGTCGGCAGAAGCCGAAATACCGTCCCCCATACTGGCCGCTTTATCTAAGAAGGTTTGAGAGTTGCCTTCTAAGAAGCCACCAATGGCATGGAAGCGTACCTGTACGTTTTGTTTGCCTTGGTCTTTGGCGGCGTACATGTAGTAGGCCAGCTCTTCAAGACAGCTGTTGGTAATACTCGTATTCCCACCCCCGTTCGATGAGCAGGTGGTAGAAAGCCCTGATGGAAGTGGTTTTTTAAGGCTATCAACCCAAGTGCGAATTTGAGCGTTGCTTTCACCGTCACGAGAGGAATCGCCGTCGGTAAAGAGCACAATGTGATTTTTTTGGCACTGATCAACCACAGGGGAAACGTAACTGGTGTCGCTGCGGGCGTTGTTGGTGTCGCCAGCATAGGTGACAGTGTCGGTGCTTCTTTGTTGGATGCGTGCGTAATCAATCGGTGCACCCGAAAAGTAGTTAAAGGCTTCATGCACGGATTCTGTTAGAGGAGTGCCGCCGCTGGCAGAGTAGGCATTAATTAAGTTTTTTAGTTTGTCCTTATTGCCCGCTTCATCAATATTGATAAGGCGAGAGCTTAAATAGCCACCGCGATAGTTGTAATCCTTGCCATCGTCTTTGCCTTGCCATTTTTCGCTTTTGTTGTAGCGCATTAAGCCAACGTTAACCCCAGTTAGGCCGTTTAGGGTGTCAACGGCTGCGGCCTGTGCCACCTCAAGGCGCGACTTATAAGTGTCGCACTGAGTAACAGTTTCATATTTGTACTCGACGCAATCCCCCCACCAATCCTTGCGAACACAAATCTTTTTAGTTACCTGCTTGTAAGTCTTACATTCATCGGTGTCGTAATCCATACTCCCCGAGGTATCGAAAATAAACACCACGTTCGGGTTGGCGGCGGTGTTGGAATTGCCTACATAAATTTCGGTATCGTCAGCGTAAGTTGCACCACTAAAGAGTGCGCACAGAAGTAATAATGGCCAAGTCTGTTTCATAGGTTTTTCCTGTACGATTGTACTAAGTAATTAGTATTGCGTTAGTGGTAGCATAGTTCGCCCAAAAGCATTAGCTAGGTCGTGGCGATTAGCGGCTATTTTTTGCGCACGATAGGCATTTTTTAAGAGGGGCAGGGTACATTTGCGCCACTGGCAGTTTCAGGAATACCGTCTTGATTGCTGTCTGTGCCGCGACGAATCCTTCCTGTGCGCGCAATAATAAAAACAGCCGCAATGGTTTGTTTTTTCTTGAAACAATAGCCCAAAGATCCCGTAGCAAATGCTGAAAAGCCGTCGGCATTAAAACTAATGGCGCTGTTGTTGTGGCTAAGTAAGGCGCGGGAATGGGTGTTGCCTTCTTGAGTAAAGAGAATGCGTTCGTTGCTATCGAGCTGGCGATTATTATTGGTGTCGAGAAAAAGCGTAATGTTGTCATTCCACGCCATATGGCAGCGCAGCGCGGCATTGAGAGGGCAAAGCGTTACAGGTTTTTTATAATTGATGGCTTGTTCACGGCTGAATTGTAAAAGCTGTTGCCATTTTAAAATTATATTTTTGTTGTGTGCGCGCTCGATAAATTGATCCAGCGCGGGTGCGCCAATTCCTAAAACAATTAGGCTGCAACTTAAAATACACAACAACTCAATTAAGGTAATGCCTTTGGCTAGAGCGTGCATGGCGATCTCCTCAGGTTTTGAAACAACCCTAGCTAAAGAGAGCGCGCGCACACTCGGAAAAAATCTTGATTTACTCTATGCCTAATTTCTTACAACGGTAACGCATAGTGCGAAAGCTTACGCCTAGGTTGGCGGCGGCGGCGGTTTTGTTGCCATTGGTTTTGGCCAAAGCTTGGGTGATGGCTTGGCGTTCGATATTTTCTAAATAGCCTTCTAGGTCGTTGGTTTCAACAGGTTTTTCTTCGGGCGGCTGCGGGTTGGCTTGCGGTTTGATTTCTTTGTAAGTCAGAGCGATGGCATCTTGGGCAATATCACGCAATTGTTCGTTGTCGAGCGGTTTGGCTATAACATCAAAAGCGCCCGCTTTTAAGGCGCTTACACCCACTTCCATGTTGCCATAAGCGGTAATCATGGCGATGGGCATATCGGGATAATATTTTTGGCATAAATTAATCAGCTCTAGGCCGTTGCCATCGGGCAATTTCATATCGGTAATGCAAAAATTATAAGTGCGCTCTTGCAATAAACGCCGAGCATCTCGCACGCTGGAAGCTTCAAAGCAGGTGATTTTTAAACGCTCGAGCGTCATGGAAATTAAAGTGCGAATATCGGCTTCGTCGTCAATAATCAGTGCGGTTCTTGCTGTCATTATTATTT
>JAYRHO010000233.1:0-4244 GCA_041907245.1 Saccharospirillaceae bacterium | reverse complement strand
CGCCTTCACCAAGATGGCCTGAGTGGCGGGGTCTTTGCTATCCAGCACGCGTAAAGGGTTGCTGGTTAAACGGCGCTGGCTGTCTTCGTCTAGGGCGTCTTTATGCTGGCTTAAATAGGCGACCAAGGCTTCTTTGTAGCGGGCGCGCGCTTCGTTGCTGCCCAAGGTGTTGAGCTGCAAAGTCACGGCGTTTTCGAGGCCAAATAACTGCCACATGCGCGCAGTTAACAGAATAATTTCGGCGTCGATATCGGCACTGCTCATACCAAAGGTTTCCACCCCCAACTGGTGAAACTGGCGATAACGGCCTTTTTGTGGGCGCTCATGGCGAAACATCGGCCCCATGTACCACAGGCGCTGCGTTTGGTTATAAAGCAGGCCGTGTTCTTCGCAGGCGCGTACACAGCTGGCCGTGCCTTCAGGGCGCAAGGTCAGGCTGTCGCCGTTGCGGTCTTCAAAGGTATACATTTCTTTTTCAACGATATCGGTCACTTCTCCGATGGAGCGTTTAAAAAGCGCGGTGTTTTCCACCACAGGCATACGAATTTCGCTGTAGCCGTACTGAGCCAAAAGCTCTCTTAAGGTGCTTTCAACGTACTGCCAAGCGGGGCTGTGCTCAGGCAGAAGGTCGTTCATGCCACGAATGGCTTGGATTTTTTGGGCCATGGGGCTTATTCACTCGCAATAATGTTTTTTCGCTGTTCTTCCAGCTTGGCAGCGCGAGCGCGGATTTTGCGCTCCAGCTCGTTGATCAAATCGTCGTTATTAATTTTGCCTGCGGGGTCGCCGTCTTCAAACGCCAAGTTAGGCTGACCACCTGTCAAGCCAATATCGGCGGTGCGCGACTCGCCTGGGCCATTTACCACGCAGCCGATAATGGACACGCTCATGTCGGTGGTGATGTCTTCGGTGCGCTGTTCCAGCTCGTTGACCACTTTAATGACGTCGAAATTTTGACGAGAGCAGCTGGGGCAAGCAATAAAGTTCAAGCCGCGCGAACGCAGCTGCAAGGATTTTAAAATATCCCAGCCTACTTTCACTTCTTGCACAGGGTCGGCGGCCAAGGACACGCGCAAGGTGTCGCCAATGCCTTCCCACAACAACAAGCCCAAACCAATAGCGGATTTCACCGTGCCATTGCGAAAACCGCCCGCCTCGGTAATACCTAAGTGCAAGGGCTGGTCGATTTGTTTGGAAATCTCGCGGTAGGCTTCCACCGCCATAAAGACGTTGGAGGCTTTTAAGCTCAGCTTGAAGTTTTGAAAATCCAAGCGATCGAGAATTTCGATATGGCGCAGCGCCGATTCCACCAAGGCCTGAGGGTTGGGTTCGCCGTATTTTTTCAGCAGCTCTTTTTCCAAAGAGCCTGCGTTTACGCCGATACGAATCGGAATGCCATTGTGGCGCGCGGCATCGACCACGGCGCGCACACGGTCGTCGCTGCCAATGTTGCCAGGGTTAATGCGCAAGCAATCTGCGCCTAAATCGGCGACGCGCAGCGCAATTTTGTAATCGAAGTGAATGTCGGTTACTAAGGGCACGGTCACACGTTTTTTAATTTCACCAAAAGCCTCGGCCGCTTCCATGCTCGGTACCGATACCCGCACTATGTCCGCGCCCGCATCTTGCGCCGCTTTAATTTGCGCCACAGTGGCATCGACATCGCAGGTTTCGGTGTTGGTCATGGTTTGTACGGAAATAGGGGCGTCACCACCTACGGGTACATTTCCCACCATAATACGGCGGGTTTTACGGCGTTTAATCGGGCTGTCGTAATGCATTTAACGTGCTCCGTTTAAGGATTCTCGATAGAGCTTATATTCCACCGAATTGGGGAACTGGCGTTTTAATTCGGAAGCAAATTTAATCGCGCGCTGCGTATTTTGTGAAATGGTGGCGATTTTAATACCCAACCATAGGCTGTGTGCCGTGTGCTGAGTTTGCTCGCGCTGCACCAAACGATCGAGGCGCTCAAATAATTTATTGGCATCGTCGTATTCTTGCGCTTCAAATTTCAGCGTCGAAAGGTTCACCAAAGCTTCCACATCGTAGGGCGATAAACGCAGCGTTTGGCTGTAGGCGTACATGGCATCGCTGGTTTTATTTTGCTTGTAATAGGTCATGCCCAAATCATTAAAAGCGCGGGCGCGATTTTCATAATAGGGGTCGCTGCTGACGGTTTTTAGTTCTTTTTCAGCCTGCGAAAATTTTTGCTGCTGCGCATAAAGCAAACCTAAGTGATGGCGGGCGATGGTGAGTTTTTTGTCTTCACGAATGGCTTTTTTAAAGGATTCTTCGGCCAATTCCAACTCGCCTTCCATTTGCCACACCATGCCCATGGCATCGTTGGCGGGCGCGTAATTTTCATTAATGGCCAAGGCTTTATTTAAGCGGTCACGCGCCATGTCCAAATGATTGTGTTGCAAATAGCCCAAACCCAATTCGGTGTAATTGGCTACGGCTTTTTCGGGCGAGGCTTTTTTGGTTAAACGACTTTCGGTCACCGTCACACAGGCGCTTAAACCCGCGCACAAAGCCCACACCACCAGCATTCTAAAAGTAAAAAAGCGCATGAATTATCCCTGTTTTGATTCTTGTATCTCGACCATTTTGATATGGCGTTCATTGCGTCTGGTGCGATCCTCAACACGGCCAACCAGCTGGCCGCAAGCCGCGTCGATATCATCGCCGCGCGTGGTACGAATGGTCACCACATAGCCCTGCTCGACCAAATAATCGCGGAAGCGATAAGTACGGTTGTTGCTGGGGCGCTCGTATCCCGAATGCGGGAAAGGGTTAAACGGAATTAAATTGATTTTACAGGGCGTCTCGCGCAGCAAATCCGCCAGCTGTTTGGCGTGTTCCAACTCATCGTTGACGCCATCAAGCAACACATATTCGATGGTGGCCTTGCGCTTATCGGGCAGTTTGGCCAAATAGCCGTTCACCGATTTAAGCAGCATGGCAATGTTGTATTTGCGATTGATGGGAACCAGCTCGTTACGCAGCTCGTCGTTGGGCGCGTGCAAAGACACCGCCAAAGACACGTCGGTGACATCGCCAAGCTTATCGAGCATGGGCACAACGCCTGAGGTGCTTAAAGTCACGCGGCGCTTGGACAGACCGTAGGCGTTGTCGTCCATCATCAGATTCATGGCATCGACGACGTTATCGAAGTTCAATAACGGCTCGCCCATGCCCATCATCACCACGTTGGTGATGGTGCGTTCGCGGCGCTCACCTGGGGCGTGAAAGCTCATAAAGGCCACATAAACCTGGCCAATGATTTCAGCGGTGGTGAGGTCGCGGTTAAAACCTTGTTTGCCCGTGGAGCAAAAACTGCAATCAAGCGAGCAGCCAATTTGCGAGCTGACGCAGAGCGTGCCACGGTCTTTTTCGGGGATAAATACCGTTTCAATGGCGCTGCCACCATCGACTTTCATCACCCATTTGCGCGTGCCGTCTTTGGAGATGTTTTCATACACCACCTCGGGCAAGCGAATTTCGGCCAATTCACTGAGTTTTTCACGCAAGCCCTTGCCCATATTGGTCATGGCGTTGAAATCGGCTTGGCCAAACTGATGAATCCATTTCAGCATTTGTTGGGCGCGGAACTTTTTTTCGCCCAGGTCGGCAAAAAAAGCTTCCATCTTGGCAGGTGACAAACCAAGAAGGTTGATTTTGGCGGTGCTTTCGGACATCAGATCGGGTACTCAGGTAGTGCGGAAGAAGCAGAGGGCGAACCCTCTGCCAGTGCTTCACTTAGCGTGCGCAGATTTCGGTCGCTGCGAAGAAGTAAGCAATTTCACGAGCAGCCGCAGCGGCGCTGTCTGAGCCGTGTACGGCGTTGGCGTCGATGCTTTGCGCGAAGTCGGCGCGAATGGTGCCAGCCAAAGCTTCTTTCGGGTTGGTTGCGCCCATCAGTTCGCGGTTTTTGGCAATGGCGTTTTCGCCTTCCAATACTTGCACCAGCACGGGGCCTGAGGTCATGAAAGACACCAAGTCACGGAAGAAAGGACGCTCTTTGTGTTCAGCGTAGAAGCCACCTGCGGTAGCGGTGTCCAAGTGCAGCATTTTAGCGGCAACGACTTTCAAGCCAGCGTCTTCAAAGCGAGACAAAATTGCGCCGATTTTGTTTTTAGCAACGGCATCGGGCTTGATGATAGAGAAGGTACGTTCTAAGGCCATGAATGGACTCCAAAAGGGTTGGGAAATTTTGAACCCGCGGATTATACGCAGCTTTT
>JAYRHO010000232.1:0-3000 GCA_041907245.1 Saccharospirillaceae bacterium | reverse complement strand
GCCAAAAAAGCCTATTTAGAACAGCACGGCAAAGTGCAAGCCTTGGTCAAACTGATGGAAAAGCTGGATCAAGAGTTCTTTGTCGAAGAAGATAAAAAACAACAAAAACAAGCCGACGAATGGGCCAATCGCGCCGCCAGCATTCGTATGCGCCCGCGCTGATTTCAACTTGGCCTAATCCTTGCTGATACCTCAATAACAACGCGTCATCCTGAGGTTTACCTATGGCATTGCAAGGCACTTCCGCCCCCCAAGGTTTAATGGCTCTGTTTTCCGTTCAGCCGTCCACACAGGCTTTAAACTCCGCGCCCGCTGGGGCTTTGGGGCTGTCTGCTGGGTCGTCAGACGAAGGCGGTGCGGGTTTTTCATCCCTGTTGCAAAGCCTAATGAGCCGCATGGAAACAGCGACTAGCCTGTTGCCGCAGGCACAAAGTTTGCCGCTTTCGGCGCAGGATGAGCTAAATAGCCTGCCGCCCTTGCCGCCTGCCCAGCTTGAGGCTCTGGCTCAAGAAAATACCGAATCGGTGTTGGCGCAACTGAACTTTGGCACCGTACAACTGCGCCCCAATGCCACTAAAGCCCCAAGTAACCAGCCCAGTGAGCCATCAAGCGACAAGCTCGAAGAAGGCAGCGATGACAGCGCACTTGCGCTCTTGGCTTTGGCCTTGCCGCCTGAGGCTGTGCCTCTGGCCAGCCAAGCCGTCGCTGCCAATGCCGCCCCAAGTACAGAGAACCCTTCAACCTTAGCGTTAAGCCCCCGTACACAGGAGGGCAGTACGCTGGCGCTTTCTGTGCCAAGCGAGCCTGAGTCTGAGCCAGAGCCCAGTGCGCAGGGCGAGGCTCCTGCACTGGATTTTCGTGCCGCAGCCGCTCCCAGTAAAGACAGCAGCCTAAACGCAAGCAGCGTGCTGCCTGTAAGTCAAAGCCCAGCCAGTGCAGGGCAAGAGCTCACGCTGGCCAGTAGTGCCGCTCCAAGTCATGTCGCGCCTGCCTTAGCGCCTAGCCCAGCTGCAGCGCCTGCTACCGCGCAGGTCGCTCCCAGCCAGGCTACCTTTGCCAGCACTCAGGAGAAAATGACGCTAGGGGATGACAGCGAAACAGGCGTAAAACTAGGCAGTCGCATCCTGATGATGGTGGCGGATGGTGTACATAAAGCCCGTATTCAGCTTGATCCGCCCGAGCTTGGTAGCCTCGAAATCAAACTCCATGTGCAGCAGGATCAAGCCAGCGTTCAAGTACACGCCGCCACTCCACAGGTGCGTGATGCCTTGGAAGCCAGTGCCGCGCGGCTGCGCGATGCGCTCGCCAGTCAAGGCGTGGAGCTTCAGCACTTCAGTGTCAGCTCAGGTCAGGCAGGCAGCCAAGGTCAAGGCGGACAAGGCCAAGCGGAAGATGACAGCACCAGCGCCGAGGGCGAATGGCTGGCGGAGGACGACCGCATCGAGTCGCCCAAAGCCTCCTCGTTGAATCTGCTCGACACCTTCGCCTAAGGCCATAGGGCTTCAAATTCAGGCCGCGCCGTGGCGCTAATTTGGTAGCACAGGGCGCGCTTGTCTTTTCATAGCCACCGCCAGCGCTTTGCAGTAAAATCGCGCCCTATTTTTACTTCATAACGGGTTTTATCTGTGAGCCAACTGGACCATATTCGTAATTTTTCCATTATCGCCCATATTGACCACGGCAAATCGACCCTGTCCGACCGCCTTATTCAAATCTGCGGCGGTTTAAGCGACCGCGAAATGCAAGAGCAAGTGCTGGATTCGATGGACATCGAGCGCGAGCGCGGCATTACCATCAAAGCACAAAGTGTGACGCTCAATTACACCGCCAAAAACGGTGAAACCTACCAGCTCAACTTTATTGACACCCCCGGGCATGTGGACTTCAGCTACGAAGTCAGCCGTTCTTTGGCCGCCTGTGAAGGTGCACTGCTGGTCGTGGATGCGGCGCAGGGTGTCGAAGCGCAGTCGGTCGCCAACTGCTACACCGCCATTGAAATGGGTTTAGAGGTGCGCCCTGTTTTAAATAAAATGGATTTACCTCAGGCCGACCCCGATAAAGTCGCACAAGAAATTGAAGAAATTATCGGCCTCGATGCCTCCGATGCGGTGCGTTGCAGCGCCAAAAGCGGCCTCAATGTGGGCGACGTGCTCGAAGACATTATTACCCATAGTCCCTGCCCAGAAGGCGACCCTAATGCGCCCTTGCAAGCCCTGATTATCGACTCTTGGTTCGACTCCTATTTGGGCGTGGTGTCCTTAATTCGCGTGAAAAATGGCAGCATTAAAAAAGGCGATAAAGTACGGATGAAATCCACAGGTCGCGATCATCAGGTCGATGGCTTGGGAATTTTTACACCCAAAATGCACGCCACGGGTGAGCTAAAAACGGGCGAAGTAGGCTATTTGGTTGCCAGCATCAAAGACATTCATGGTGCGCCTGTGGGCGATACCATCGTCAGCAGTAAATTCCCCGACACCGAAATTTTAGAAGGCTTTAAAAAAGTAAAACCCCAGGTGTACGCAGGTTTATTTCCCGTATCCTCCGATGATTTTGAAGATTTCCGTGACGCGCTAGAAAAATTATCACTCAACGACGCCTCGCTTTTTTATGAGCCTGAAAGCTCCGATGCGTTGGGTTTTGGTTTTCGCTGCGGCTTTTTGGGCATGCTGCACATGGAAATTATCCAAGAGCGTTTAGAGCGTGAATACGACTTGGATTTAATCACCACTGCCCCGACCGTGGTTTATCAAGTAGTCAATCACAAAGACGAAATTTTAGAGGTGGATAACCCCTCGAAACTCCCCGATGCAGGTGTTATTAAAGAAATGCGCGAGCCCATTGCCGAGTGCAATATTTTAGTGCCGCAAGAGCATCTGGGTAACGTCATTACGCTCTGCATTGAAAAGCGCGGTGTGCAAATTGACATGCACTACACGGGCACGCAGGTCGCGGTAAAATACGAAATTCCTATGGCCGAAGTGGTGATGGATTTCTTCG
>JAYRHO010000231.1:0-11190 GCA_041907245.1 Saccharospirillaceae bacterium | reverse complement strand
TCCACCTCGGCCTTGGCATCGTCCAGCGCAATAAAATGCTTAGCACGTTCAATCATGGACTGAGCATTATCGACGGCAATAATTTTGCAATGATTCACAGCTAAAGCGTGACGCATCGCTAAAGTTACCGCGCCCAACGAACAGCCTAAATCGTAGAGGTTGGAGTTTGGCTTGGCATAGCGCGAAGCGATAATGCCCGACATCGCCACGGTTTCGGCGTAGCCTGGCACAGAGCGTTTAATCATATCGGGAAATACGCGCGCCACAGCTTGGTCGAAACGAAATTGTGGCACTTGATTTAACGGTGTTTGGTAAATGTTATCGAGGTCGCTCACGATGTTGCCTAAATAAGCCAACCAGACAAAGTGGCAATGGCAATAACCACCAGCCAAATGGATACAACGCGCCCTTGTAGCCGCAACCACTCATCCAGATCTTGCACTGCGGCTTGACTATCCTGTACGGCATCGTGCCAGTGGCGCTGTATTTCATTGTGTTTAAGTGCCAAATTCGCGCAAGAAAAAAGCAGCTCTTTATGCGCACAGGGCTTCCATAAACATTTTTTCCATTCAGGCCATATCGCCATAAAATTGCCCGCCAAACCATAGGTAAGAGCCAAAAGACGCAGCGGTATGTATTCGATAAAATAAAGCGCGCGCAGGGCTATTTTATTGTGTTTGGCAATTTTGCTGTACATCACCGTAAACCAAGCTAAAAACAGCCCCGCCATATCCAACAGCAAATACCAAAATAAAATTAAAAAGAAATACTCAAACCAACGATAGAGCAAGGCACGTATCACTTGCTCATTCATAACACTGGGGTTAGCCATAACGGAATTGGGCAAAGACAAATGCTGTCTGGCGCATTCATAGGCCTTCATGATATCGCTGGCTAAAATAGCTTCTCGATAATGATGCACATGCTGGCGCGTATCGGCATGCATCAGCACGAAAAAAAGCATAAAGGACTCTAAAAAGTAATTACCCAGCCCCCAAAGCTTGGAATCCATAAGATAAAAACCATAAGCCAATATCAAACTTGGTATCACCACCACTAGGCTGTATTGCAGCAAGGAGTTCAAGCGCAAAAAAATCGGCACGCGTTTCCACAAGCCCAGATAACTTACAAAAACCCGCTTTGGTGCGCGCCGTTTCTTTTCAGGAAAGCGCCACTGCAAAAACCAAGCAGTAAAAATAATGAGGAATTTCATAACGTATCCTTTTTATTAAGCAGAGCTTGAAATAATTTTTGCCAATTAAAGGCATTACCTGGGTCGGTTTTGCGCTGCGGGGCTATCTGTTCATGCCCCGTAATTCGCCCCGCATGAAGTTTAGAGTAGGTCAAAAATAACGCCCGAGTAACAGCGACTAAAACCTCGTATTGCACTTGAGTGTAAGCAAGGTCGTCTGTGCCTTCCAGCTCAATGCCGATCGAAAAATCGTTGCAATTTTCTCGCCTCTGATAACAGGATTTTCCTGCGTGCCAAGCGCGATCATTGAAATTCACAAACTGCGTAATCTGCCCGTCTCGTTCGATAAAAAGATGGCTAGAAACCTGCAAATCTTTAATTTCAGCAAAATAAGGGTGCGCTGTGGTATCCAGCTGATTACAAAAAAACTGCTGCACACAGCCTGTGCCAAATTGCGCAGGCGGCAGGCTGATATTATGAATCACCAGCAGGGATACTTCGCCATTTTCATTCTGAGGCCTAGCATTAAAATTCGGCGATGGGCACCATCTAGCCTGTACTAAGCGTCCTTGCTCTATAACAAAAGCTGTGTTCATTAGAATACGATGGTTTTATTGCCATGCAACAAAACCTTATCCTCTAAATGTTTGCGCACACCGTGTGCCAGCACCATTTTTTCTACATCCTTGCCAAGGCGCACCATATCTTCAACCGTGTCGTTATGGCTGATGCGCATTACATCTTGCTCGATAATAGGGCCTGCGTCTAAATCGGGGGTGACATAATGGCAAGTCGCGCCAATTAATTTCACACCGCGCTGCGCTGCCTGATGATAGGGCTTAGCCCCAACAAAAGAAGGCAAAAAGCTGTGATGGATATTGATCACTTGCCCTTTATAGCGCGCGCATAATTCGGGCGGAATAATTTGCATATAACGCGCCAGCACTATGGTATCGGCGGCGTGTTCTTCGACGAGCGCATTGACACGGCGAAAATGCTCTTCTTTGTTGTGGCTATCTACGGGCACATGGAAAAATGGAATGCCATGCCATTGCACCAACGAGCGCAATGTATCGTGATTGGAAATGACACAAGGAATATCGCAGTGCAATTCTTTGCTGTGCCAACGGTGTAGCAAATCCACCAAGCAGTGGCTTTCTTTACTGGCCATTAAAATAACTTTTTTCGGCACGCTGGAATCGACGATTTTCCATTTCATCGCAAATTTTTCTGCGATGGGGGCAAAGCGCTCACGAAATTCTTCCAAACCAAAAGGCAAAGAGCTTGGGCGTATGCAATGACGCATAAAAAATTGCCCCGTGCTGGTATCGGAATAATGATTGGCTTCCGTTATCCAACCACCGTGGCTGGAGATGAATTGCCCAATAGTGCCGACTATGCCGACACCGTCGGGGCAGCTGATGGTTAAACGATATTCAGGTTCCATGACTTTCTCGCAAAAATAAAGCTGCGCGCATTCTAACAGGTTAAGCGTCTGACGTCAGACGTACTATAGTGTAAATCCCGCAGCGCAATAAATGAGGCAAATATGGCATTGGTGGTCTTTGATATGGGGATTCGTGTTGAAACCCCAATGCGTCCGCAGCCTCAGCGCATTCAAGCCAGCACTGCCACGGCGGCGGCACGGGCGTTGCGCGCCTCGGATGCCAGCCGTCATCGTGCCGAAGTGCAGGCTTATTTAGAGCAAGAACATCCCGAAAAAAAGCCCGACCTGGTGGCAGTGATTTCGGATATTTTGCATCGTGAAGTACAAACATTAAAACCCGAGCAAAGTTTGGCTCAAGCCTGGGAGGTTTTTGAGCGCACGGGCTACCATCATTTCCCTGTTATTAACGACAAAAAGCAAGTTTTGGCCATGCTGTCTGATGGTGATTTATTGCGTGCTTTGGTTAAGCAGCCGCGCCAAAAATTGGATACTTTTTGGCAGCAACCCGTGCTGTATTTAGCCAAGCACCCTGTTCTGTGCGTGCAAGAACAAACCGACATTCGCCAAAGCAGTAATTTGCTTTATGAATACAACATTGGCGCTTTGCCCGTTTTAAATCACCAACATGAACTTTGTGGTATAGTCACCCGCAGCGATATTTTACGTTTATTAAGCCATTACGGCCCAATGGAATTGTGGGCGTAATTTTAGGAGTTTTTATGGCAAAACATTATGAAGTGATTCACCCTAAAACCACCATGCGCGTGCTGTCTCATTATGAAATTGAACAGCTGCGCGATGCCGACAGCCACACTTATGACATGGTGCGTCGTTGCTGTTATGCCGTATTAAGTGCAGGCAGCCAAAATGACAATTATTTGGATTTAAAAGAAGACTTTCGCCGTTTTCATATTGAAGTACAGCAAGAAGATCGTGGCATTGTTTTAAAGCTCACCAATCCACCTGAAGAAGCCTTTGTCGATGGCGAAATTATTCGCGGTGTGCGCGAGCAACTTTTTGCCGTGTTGCGCGATATTTTATACGCACAAGAATCGGTATTACGCAGCAAGCGTTTTGATTTAAGCAAAGGCGAAGACATCACCAATGCTGTATTTCATTTATTGCGCAACGCCAATGTCCTGCGTCCTGATCGTCTGCCAAACTTGGCCATTTGCTGGGGTGGGCACTCTATTCCACGCCACGAATACCAGTACACCAAAGACGTCGGTTATCACTTGGGCGTGCGTGGCTTGGATATCGGCACTGGCTGTGGCCCGGGTGCAATGAAAGGCCCAATGAAAGGCGCGACCATTGGCCATGCCAAACAGCATATTCGTGATGGCCGTTATATTGGTATTACTGAGCCCAGTATCATCTCGACCGAAGCGCCCAACCCTATGGTTAACGAGCTGATTATTTTGCCCGATATCGAAAAGCGTTTAGAGGCTTTTGTGCGCATGGCACACGGTATTATTATTTTCCCAGGCGGCCCTGGTACGGCCGAAGAAATACTGTATTTGCTGGGGATTTTAGCGCACCCAGACAATCAAAATATGCCCTACCCCGTCATCATCACAGGCCCTGCACCCGCCGAAGGCTATCTGCGTGATATTGATCAATTTATTGGCGTGGCATTAGGCAATAAAGCGCGCAAACGTTATCAAATTATTATTGAAGACCCAGCCAATGTAGCGCTGACGATGAAAGAAGGCATTGCCCGCGTAGCCGAGTATCGCAAGCAAAGAAACGATGCCTATTTCTTTAATTGGGGGCTAACCATAGACCCGATTTTTCAAATGCCTTTTGACCCCACCCATGAAGCCATGAGCGCCCTGAATTTGCGCCATAATCAACCGCAACATGAATTGGCCGCGAATTTACGCCGCGCATTTTCTGGCATAGTTTCTGGCAACGTCAAAGAAAGCGGTATTTTGCGCGTACAAGAACACGGCCCTTATCAACTGCGTGGCGATAAAGATATTTTGGATGGCATGGATATTTTACTCAGCGCCATGGTGAAAAGTGGTCGCATGCGCATGAGCGGTGACTACACTCCGTGCTACGAAATTATTCAAAATTAGCGAGGGGAATAAGAAATGAATATGGTTTTTTTAACTTTAGGTTTGATTTTAATCCCAACCATTTCTTTGGCACAAAAGGTGGATATCGAGCTGAATAAAATTATTGCCGTGCATCAAATAGGCGATGAAAGCAAAGCGGGCTTTGATTTTTTTAGTGCCGATTATGTGCATGAATGCGGTGGAAAAAGCTCAAATCGTTTTCGCTCTTACAGCCGTTACGATACCGTTGCCGAACGAAAATTCACGCTGGTTTTAGCCGCTTTTAGCGATAATTTAAAGCTCAGCGTGGAAACCCTGGGCTGCGAAGGCAATGCCATGAAAGTCGGGCGTATAGGCGTTAGGCGTTAGGTGTTAGGCGTTCGAGAATTTTATTAAATATCGGCACATTGGCTTCAGGCAGGCGGTAGTTTTTTAAATCAGCTATCGCCACCCAACAAATAGCCTGCCCCTCTAATCCTTTCACGCTTTGCGCCTGCGCCGCATTCGCTTCAACCCAAAGTGTTTCTAGGCTCACCGTTTTATGCGGGTAGGTAAAAGTAACCTGCAACAACGGACTGAGCTGATGCGTATCCAGTTGCAAATTCACTTCTTCGGCCAACTCACGCAACAGCGCCGCCTCAAGGCTTTCGCCCGCTTCGATTTTACCGCCTGGAAATTCCCACAAGCCTGCAAAGTCTTTGCCTTCGGGGCGCTGCGCCAAGAGGATTTTGCCCTCATGATGCAGCACGCCGACGGCAACGCGCACTGTATTAGGAGCGGTAGTTGGCATTGATGGTGACGTAGTCGTGAGAAAAGTCGCAAGTCCAAAGCTGCTCGCGTACCGCGCCACGACCCAGCTCAATGCGCACAGTGAACTCGGTTTTGGCGAAAACCGCAGCACCCAAGGCTTCGGTGTAAGAGGCACAACGACCACCGTCTTCGACTATCTGCACGCTGTCGATGTAAATTTGTACTTTTTCTAAATCGAAATTTTGCACACCGCTGCGACCTACCGCCGCCAAAATACGTCCCCAGTTGGCGTCTGAGGCAAACATGGCGGTTTTAACCAAAGGCGAATGCGCCACGGTGTAGCCCACATCCAACGCTTCTTTTATGCTTGCCGCACCACCGACTTCGATGGTCACAAATTTGGTCGCGCCTTCGCCATCACGCACCAAGGCTTGAGCCAAGTATTGGTACGCCGCTTTCAGCTGTGCATAGAGTTCTTTGGCTTCGCTGCTGTTTTCATCTTGAATCTGTACGCCTGATTGGCCTGTTGCCATCAGGATGCAAGAGTCGTTGGTGGAGGTATCGCCGTCTACGGTGACGCGGTTAAACGAGCAATCGGCCAGCGTTTTGCTCCATCTCTGCAAGATGTCTTGTTTGACTGCGGCGTCGGTGGCGATGTAGCCCAGCATGGTCGCCATATTGGGCATAATCATGCCCGCGCCCTTAGAAATACCGTTCAAGGTTACTTTTTTGCCTGCCAGCTCAAATTGTTTTGAGTAGCCCTTGGGCAAGGTATCCGTGGTCATAATGCCCTTGGCCGCGCGCGCCCAGTTATCGGCGCTTAATGCCGCCAGCGCCGCAGGAATACCGCGCTCAAACGCCGCCATGTTCAATGGCTCACCAATCACGCCCGTAGAAAACGGCAGGATTTCGCTTTCTTTTACGCCCGTGGCTTTAGCCAGCATGGCGCAGGTGGCGATGGCATTGGTCACACCACCTTTGCCTGTGCCTGCGTTGGCGTTGCCAGTATTGATCAGCAAATAGCGCGGTGTGGCGGTGCGCAAATGTGCCTTGGCAATTTGTACGGGGGCTGCGCAAAAGGCGTTGGTGGTGAATACGCCTGCAACCGTGCTACCTGGAGCCAGCTCAATGATGACCATGTCATCACGATTGGCGTAGCGCACATGCGCTTGGGTGATGCCCAAACGCACTCCAGGCACTGCATGAAATTGTTCTAATACTTGAAAATTAACTGCCATTTTAAGTTACGCCTTAGGCTAAGGTGCCATGACAATGTTTGTATTTTTTACCGCTGCCGCAGGGGCATGGGTCGTTACGTCCAACCTTATCGCCTTCGCGGACAAAGGGCTGTGGCTGGCTGTCTTCGGGTTCGCTCTCTTCCTCACCGTGCTGGTACTGAGCTTTTTGTGCCATCGCTTCAGCCTGAGCACGACGCTCGGCCTCGACGCGCTGCACTTCTTCTTCGCTGCGTACTTTCACATGAGAAAGAATACGAATGCTGTCTTGTTTGATGTTATTTAACAGGCGCTCAAACAAATGGAAGGATTCACGCTTGTATTCTTGCTTGGGATTCTTCTGGCCATAGCCGCGCAAATGAATGCCCTGACGCAAGTAATCCATGGTCGCCAAATGCTCTTTCCAAAGATTATCCAGCACCTGCAACATGACTTGTTTTTCAAACTGTTGCAGCACTTCTTTGCCTGCCAGCTCGGCTTTGGCGTCGTAAACTTTTTGAATTTCTTCCAGCACTTTTTTATGCAAGTCTTCTTCAAAAACCTTATCGTTGCCGCTGCTTTTTAGCCAAGTCGCAATGGGCAGTTCCACATCAAAATCGGCTTTTAATTGCGCTTCCAGACCTGCCACATCCCACTGTTCAGGAGAGGACAGCGGCGGAATATAGCTATTAATCACGTCATTGACGACATCGGCGCGAATGCTGGAAATAATATGGCTGATGTTATCCATCGCCATTAAATCGTTGCGTTGCTCGTACACCACGCGGCGTTGGTCATTGGCCACGTCATCGTATTCCAGCAATTGCTTACGAATGTCAAAGTTACGGCCTTCGACTTTACGCTGCGCTTTTTCAACGGCGTTGCTCACCATTTTATGCTCGATGGATTCGCCATTTTTCATCCCCAAGGCTTGCATCATGGCGCGCATACGCTCGGACATAAAAATGCGCATTAAATTGTCTTCCAGCGACAAGAAGAAGCGCGTAGAGCCTGGGTCGCCTTGGCGGCCAGCACGACCACGCAGCTGGTTGTCGATACGGCGCGACTCGTGACGTTCGGTGGCAATAATATGCAAGCCACCTGCGGCTAAAACGGCATCGTGGCGTTGCTGCCAGTTGGCCTTAACCTGAGCAACCTGTTCCTCGGTAGGATTTTCTAACGCCGCCAGCTCAGCTTCTAATTTACCGCCTAGCATAATGTCGGTGCCACGGCCGGCCATGTTGGTGGCGATGGTGACTGTGCCTGGGCGGCCTGCCTCGGCAATGATGTCCGCTTCGCGCGCGTTTTCTTTGGCATTGAGGACGTTGTGCGGCACTTTGGCCTTGGTCAGCAGGCTAGAGACGTATTCCGAAGCTTCGATCGAAGCCGTACCCACCAACACGGGGCGACCTTGCGCCATAACAGTACGAATTTCTTCAATAACGGCATCGTATTTTTCTTTCTGCGTGGCATAGACCACGTCGTTAAAGTCGATACGCGCGATGGGTTTGTTGGTCGGAATGACCACCACATCCAAGCCGTAAATTTGCTGAAACTCGAAAGCCTCGGTGTCGGCCGTGCCTGTCATGCCCGCCAGCTTGCCGTATAAGCGGAAGTAGTTCTGGAAGGTGGTGGAGGCCAGAGTTTGGCTTTCTAGCTGAATTTGTACGCCTTCTTTGGCCTCGACCGCTTGGTGCAAGCCATCGCTCCAGCGGCGCCCAGGCATAGTACGACCAGTGTGCTCATCCACGATGACGATTTGGCCGTTGGAAATAATGTAATCAATGTTTTTCTGGTACACCGCATGGGCGCGCAAGCCCGCCATCACGTGATGCATTAAGCCTAGATTTGCCGAGGAATACAGGCTGTCGCCTTCTTTGAGCAACCCCACACCAATGAGCAGTTCTTCAATGTATTCATGGCCCGCTTCAGTCAGCTCGACGCTGCGGCTTTTTTCATCCACCCAGAAGTGGCCGTCTTGTGGTGAGTCTTTGTCTTCGGGCTCTTTGCCGCGCTCAAGCTTAGGAATCAACGTATTGATCAAGCGATAGCGCTCGGAGCTGTCTTCGGCGGGGCCTGAAATAATTAAGGGCGTACGCGCTTCGTCGATCAGGATGGAGTCCACCTCATCGACAATGGCAAAGCTTAAATCACGCTGCACTTTATCTTGCAGAGAAAAGGCCATGTTGTCGCGCAAGTAGTCGAAACCAAATTCGTTATTGGTACCATAGACGATATCGGCTTGATATTGCTGACGTTTTTCTTCGGAGTTCTGCCCAGGCACGACCACGCCAACACTTAAACCCAAAAACTCGTACAACGGCTGCATCCACTGCGCATCACGCGTGGCTAGGTAATCGTTGACCGTCACCACATGCACGCTTTTGCCCGACAGTGCATTTAAATAAGACGGCAGAGTGCCGACCAAGGTTTTACCCTCGCCTGTGCGCATTTCGGCGATGCGACCTTCGTGCAAGGTGATACCACCGATCATTTGCACGTCAAAATGGCGCATTTTCATCACGCGTACACTGGCCTCGCGGCAAACTGCAAAGGCTTCAGGAAGGATTTTATCGAGCGATTCACCGCCTGCGATACGACGACGAAACTCGGGCGTCTTCTCTTGCAGCTGCGCATCGGTGAGCGTCTTGATGCTAGGTTCTAAAGCGTTAATCTGAGCAACGATTTTGCCCATACGTTTGAGTTCACGCGCGTTTTTACTACCAAAAATGGAGCGAATAATATTGCCAATCATGAAATTGTTGCTATCCAAAAGACGAATACAGTGGGTTCGAGCCAAAGTGCTAAAGGCTACTTATAACCCGAGATGAAGACAAGGAAAAAAGCAGAGAGATTAACGCAGCGTACGATGAATGTAGCTGGCAGGATCGACGGTGCGTCCATTTTTGTAGATTTCAAAATGCACATGAGCGCCCGTCGAACGCCCCGTACTGCCCATCAAGGCAATGACATCACCTTTGCGCACCACATCGCCGACTTGAACTTGCACTGTGGCGCAGTGTGCATAGCGCGTTTTATAGCCGTTACCGTGATTGATTTCGACTAAATTGCCATAGCCAAAACGCTCACCCGACCAAGTGACCACGCCCGAGGCGACCGCCTTAATGTTTGAGCCTTGCTTACCCGCAAAATCCAAACCGCCGTGCCAAGCCAAGCGCCCTGTAAAAGGATCGGCGCGTTGACCATAACGCGATGACAGCCAACCCCTATCCACTGGGCTGCCTGCAACAAAGGTATCGGCATAGGTTTTATTGGCGTTGAGTAAATTACCAAGCACTTCCAACTGCTGTTCGCGATTGTCGATGCGATCGGCAAGGCTTTTAAGCATTTGACTTACATCAGGAGTCTGTGAGGCTTCACTGACTCCAGCATCGGGGCCACCTACAGCAGGCTGAGCACTGAAATCAAACTCATCGGAGGAGATATCGGAGATGCTAACCAAGCGCTCGCCTAAGGCATCCAAACGCATCAGGCGAGCCTGAAGGTCGGCCAAACGCGTGGTTAATGCTTGCAGTTCGCGATCGTTGTGCTCTTGCAGATTTTTCAGCTCTTGACGCTGCTGAGAGAGATCTTGCTCCCAAGCGCGGGCCGCATTGAGATCCAAAATGCCTTCGTCGGCCAAGTGCTGCGCCAACCAGTAACCAACAGCCCCCATAGTAAAAGGTAACGCAAAGAGAAAACCAAAAAACAACACTCTGGCCGATGAGCCAAGGTTGTAGGTTTTGGATTCTCCGTGGCGTGCGCCAACTACTATTATATTCATAGGAACTACCGGTTACGGCTGAGTGAGATCAGCCTTTAAAGTCACAAGAGCCAAACCGAAGTATGGCTCTGTACTTTAAATACTCAAATGCAAAATTGTAATCTTTCGTTACCCAGCGGCGGGGCGCATGTAAGATACGGGCGCGGTTTCTTCTGGAAATTCAACAAATTCCCACGCGTCTTGTTGTTGTAAAAGCTCGCGCAGTAGGCGGTTATTCAGGCCATGACCCGATTTATAACCAATGTACTCACCGATCAAACTGTGACCCAATAAGTACAAATCACCCACAGCATCCAAAATCTTGTGTTTGACAAACTCATCGTCGTAGCGCAATCCGTCCTCATTGAGAACACGGAAATCATCAATCACGATGGCGTTTTTCACGCTGCCACCCAAAGCCAAGTTTTTAGAGCGCATGTACTCCAAGTCTTTGGTAAAACCAAAGGTACGGGCACGGCTCACTTCTTTTACATAGGAAGTGGAAGAAAAATCCAAGCTGGCTTTTTGAATGCTTTGGCGCAGCACAGGGTGATCGAAATCGATCTCAAAGCTGACTTTAAAGCCATCATAAGGCAGAAAACAGGCGGTTTTGTCGCCTTCACGCACTTCAACTTTGCGCTTGATGCGGATAAAACGCTTAGGAACATTCTGTTCAACAATGCCTGCGGATTGCAGCAAGAAAACAAAGGGGCCAGAACTGCCATCCATGATGGGCACTTCTTTGGCACTCAGTTCCACCACGG
>JAYRHO010000230.1:0-5810 GCA_041907245.1 Saccharospirillaceae bacterium | reverse complement strand
TGCCTATCGTGAACATCGTTGGCGATCACGCCACCTACCATGTGCAGTACAACGCGCAGTTGCAATCCGATATCGAAACAGTGGCGCGCAACGTCTCGCCTGAGTTTGTGCGCACATCTAAAACCACCGCTGAGCTTTGTACCGATACCGTCGAGGCCATCGTTTCGGCCACGACCTTGCCACACAAAGTTTCGACTTTGATTCTGCCTGCGGACGTGTCTTGGGGCGAAAATGCCGTGCCTGCGAAATTGCCTGCGCCTGTGGCCGCTCCTGTGGCCAGCGACGCGCAAGTGAGCGAGGCGGTCGCGGCGATTAAATCGGGCAAAAAAGTCGCTTTCTTGCTCGGCGGTCATGCCTTGCGTGAGCCAGCTCTGATCGCGGCTGCCAAAGTTGCAGCACACAGCGGCGTCAAGCTGTTGCATGAAACCTTCCCCACTCGCCAAGAGCGCGGTGCGGGCTTGCCCAACCCAGAGAAAATTGCCTACTTGGCAGAACTTGTTGGCGTACAACTGGCCGATATCGAGCATTTGATTTTGGTCGATTGCAAGGCGCCCGTGTCTTTCTTTGCCTACCCAGGCCGTAAAAGCTACCTCGTGCCCGATGGCTGTGAAGTTCATACCCTGTGCAGCGAAAGCCAAGACGCAGCGGGAAGCCTTGCCAAGCTGGTTAAAGCCTTGGGCGCAGAAAACACCGCGCCCGTATTGCAAGAAGCGGTACGCCCAGTGCGCCCCAAAGGCCGTTTAACCTCGGAAAAAGCGTGCAAAGCGCTGGGGCACTTTTTGCCTGACAACGCCATCATCATCGACGAAGCCATCACCTCAGGCTTAATGCTGATGAAAATGACCGAAGGTTGCCCGCGCCACGATTACATCACCTTAACCGGTGGTGGTATCGGCCAAGGCACGCCCAACGCTGTCGGTGCGGCCATCGCCTGCCCAGATCGCCCCGTGATTGCGCTGATCGGTGACGGCACTTCCATGTACACCATTCAGTCCTTGTGGACTATGGCGCACGAAGGGCTGGATGTGACGGTGATTATTTTCAACAACGCTTCTTACTCGGTGCTGAACATTGAGCTGGAGCGCGTGGGTGCGGAAAAAATCGGTGCTAAAGCGCGCTCGCAGTTGGATTTAAACGGGCCTGTGATCAACTTTGCACAAATGGCGCAAAGCATGGGCGTACACGGCGCGCGCGTGGCCACGGCCGAGGAAATGAACAAGGCCTTGGAATACGCCTTTAGCCACAAAGGCCCGCATCTGATTGAAGCCATGGTTCCTGAGGCGCTCAACGGTGTAAAACGCAAGGTTTTACCCTGGATGCTGCGCTCTTTACCTAAGCTGCCTTTGGGTGTGACTCGCGCGCTGAAAAAGAAAATCGCGCCTTAAATCGCTAAGAGTTCGACCACCTTTGGCTGCGCCCTAAAACGCAGCCTTTTTTTATTCTTGCGCTTGGCTCAAACGTGCCAGCGCCCAGTCAATATGCTCGTCCACCAAAGGCGAAAAGCCCAAGCGACTGCGCAGCGCCGCCAGCGCTTCGGCGCTGGCCGAACCGTTGCCTAGCCCCACCGCCAGATTGCGCAGCCAACCTTCGTAGCCTGCGCGGCGAATGGCCGAGCCTTGGGTGCGCTCATCCCATTGCTCGTACGTCCACAAGAACAACGCCACTAGGCTGGCTTGGTCGAGGCCGTGGCGCGGCTGAAAATCCTCGTGCGGGCCAAACTGCGCGTATTTATTCCATGGGCACACCAGCTGGCAGTCGTCGCAGCCAAAAACACGGTTGCCCAGCAGCGGGCGCAATTTTGGGTCGATGCGCTCTTTGTTTTCGATGGTCAGGTAACTGATGCAGCGCTTGGCATCGAGCTGATAGGGCGCAACAAAGGCCTGAGTGGGGCAAGCCTGCAAGCAGGCGGTGCAGCTGCCGCAGAGGTTGGCGACAGGCTGGTCGATGGCAAAAGGAATGTCGGTGTAAATCTCGCCCAAGAAAAAATAACTGCCTGCGTCTTGGTTGATGATGAGCGTATTTTTGCCCTGCCAGCCTAGGCCTGCTTTGGCGGCCAAGGGTTTTTCCAGCACGGGCGCGCTGTCCACAAAAGCGCGCGCCAGCTGGTACTGGGGCGCGGCGTCTTTGATGCGCTTGGCCAGCTCGGCAAGGCGCTTGCGCATCATCTTGTGGTAGTCACGGCCTAGGGTGTAGCGTGAAATATAGGCTTGTTCGGGCTGCGCCAGTCGCGCTTTGGCAGGTTCGGAAATAAACACGCCCTTGGGGCGCTGCGTAGGATTTTGGCTAGGCGCGCCTGCTTCATGGGGAAAGTAGTCCATGCGGCAGGAAATCACGCGCAGCGTCTGCGGCTCTAATAATTCTGGGTGGCGGCGCATGGCAATGCGTTCAGGGTCGGCCAGCCATTCCATACAGCCATGATGATTTTTCTGCACCGCTTGTTGTAAGCGGTCGGCGGCGAGGTTCAGCTCGGTATCGGTAAAGCCCAGTTGGGAAAAACCCAGCTCTTTAGCCCAAAGGCGAATGTCGGCGGCAAATTTTGCCAGTTCGGTCTCAGTCATGCGCGCATTTTACACCTTCTTGCGGTGCATTCATCTTTCACTTTTCTGCGTGGTGAAAACTGCTATGCTCACTTTTTTAAAAAAAGGGGGGAAAACTATGAGAAGGATTTTAGCGTTGTTGTGTTGTTTGTCGGCCAGTGTGCAAGCGGCGCAGGTTTATGTCTGCACCAGCGCCAATGGCCAGAAAACCTATCAGCAACAGCCTTGCCGCCAAAGCGCCAAAATGGAAGTGAAAAACTACGAAGCCATTGTGGTCGGCACCGATATGCCCGCACTGGATATCGAGGCGGGAAAAAAGGAGCAAGCTCAGGCGGCACAAGGGCGTGAAACTCAGCGTATCGAGCAAAAAATTACCGAATACCAAGCCAGCATGCAGGCGGAATTGGCGCAATTAAAAGCGCGTAAAGCCTTGGCCAATAATAATTTGGCGGGTGCAACCTTAGAGGAAAGCATCAGCACGGAAATGCAAGCGGTGACCAATAAATGGTCGGTATTAATTCAAGCCGAGCAAAATAAATTAAAAGCGTTACAAGCCAAGCCTTAAAGATTGTGCGCAAGCCATTGTTTAAAATCGCTGTCGTCGATTTTTCCGCTTTGCGCACGCACGCTACCGTCTTTGTTAAAAAAATAGGTACGAGGTAATTCCCCGTACCAATTTTTATCAATATGAAAGCGCAATTTATTGCCGCTTTCGGCAAAAATCCAATTGCTGTTTTTGGCTAAGCCTGCTTGTTCTAAACGCGCCTGCACAAGATCACGGCTGGCTAAATCATCGGTGGCAACCAGCTCAATAACCAAACTTTTATGAGTGGTTAACGCCGATTTAAACAGTGCAAATTCTTCGTTGCAGTAACGGCAATCCAAAGACCAAAAAGACAGCACAAAGGCTTGGCCTTGGTGCTTGGTTAAAATTTGTTCGAGGCTGCTTTTTACAAAGGGCTTAACGGCTTCTTGTGCTTGGCTGCTGCTAGAAAAAGTCAGCCAAACACAGAGTGACAAAAGCAGAGTGCGCGTGATTTTCATGTCTTGCCTTTATTGAATTTCAACAACATTCAAACCCGTTTCAGGGCCGTGCCAGGCTAAAAATACGCGCTCGTTAAAAGCCAGCAAAATGGGGCGCGCTTGTTCTTTATCGCTTTTCATTAAGCTTTTTGGCGCAGAAAAAGTCTGGCCAAAATCCTTGGATTCCATGCTCATGACGTGCGTGGTTTCACCATCAAACTCGGTCCAGGCCAATACCAATCTTTTTTCGGTACTAATCACCGCAGGGTAGCTGGTTTGATTGTCGGTATTACCCACGCCTAACACTTTGCTGGGCTTGCTGTCGCTGGTTTTCATTTGCCCATAAAACAGCACATGCGCGTCTTTGCTGTCTTGGTTAAACCACACCATGTGTTTGGTATTTTTGCTGTCTATGGCAAGGCTTGGGCCATGGTGCGGGCAGGCTTCGATTTTCCAGTTATTAAAAGTGACGCGCACTGGGGCTTCTTTGCCATTTAAATTAATGAGCGCGTGGTCGCGGATATTGTCTTTAAAAATATGTCGCCACAGGGCAAAGGTGTTGCCTTTGTTATCCTGTGCGGTGGTGATTTGGCAGCATTCGCAGGAATGCTCGGCCAGTTTGCGGTTTTTACCAAAGCTTTGCTTGGCAGGAATAAATTGCGCAGTAAAAACCGCACTGCCTTTGAAACTCGGATTTTTCGCGCGCAGACGGCCATCCAACCACACCGCTTGAATGTTCTCGCCAGTTTGTATGAAAGAAACAAAACTGTGGCCTGCGGGTAGGCGATCGTCGTTGATATTGGCGGGTGCGCTCCAGCTTTTGCCTTGGTCGCCAGAGACGCTAAAGCGCACGTTACCCGTAAAGGGCACATCGGGCAGGCTTTGCGCCCAAGCTACCACTATAAGCCCTTGGCTGAAGGCAATTTGTGGGCGGTTTTCACCGTTGGCGGCGATGATTTCTTCTTCGCTATTGACGGCAATGGGGTCGCTGAAGGTTGCGCCAAAATCTTTGGAAAATTGCACGCGTAAGCGCCCTGCCAGTACGCTGGCTTGCCAGAGTGTGCCGTCTTTGTCGAAGGCGACACCTGCGGCGATGGGTGTGCGTTGCAGCATTTTTTGCCACATGGCTTGGCGGTCCATGCTGTGTTCTTCACCGTTGTGCGCATACAGGCAAGTGGAAAACAGCAAACCCATTAACACCAGCAATTTTTTCATTGTTTCACCTAATCATTACCAAATTGGTATTCCAAGCCGAGGAAGTAGCTGCGTGGCAGGCCGGGCGCGTAAGTGAGGTTGGTTTGATTTAACCCTGCACTTTCGGCGTAGCGCACATCGGCTAGGTTATTGATGCTGCCATACACAGACCAAGCTTTGCCCAAGGGCTGGTTGGCGCGCCAGTTTACCAGATCGTGACCGGAATATTTTTGCGTATTGGCGGCATCCAGCCAATAACTCCCAATGTGTTGCCATTCGAGCGAAGTGCGTAGGCCATTTTCACCAAAGGGGGTATAGGTTAGGCGGGTGTTGGCGATTTCGCGCGGAGCGTTTCCATTTCCTTGCCCGAAAAATCCGTATTACCCGATAGCCAATCTTCGTAGCTGTGCTTGGCGTAGCTGTAGCTGATGCCCAAGGTGAGCGGCGGCAAAAGCAGGGTGTTGATGCCAAGCTCTAAGCCTTGGTGAAGGGTTTTACCCGCGTTGACCGCTTGGGTTTCGTTGGTGCTGGTGTTTTTTTGGCTGACGATGTCGTCGCGTTTGATCATGCGATACAAGGACAGGCTGTAAGCCAGACGCTCACCCAGCGCGCCGCGATAGCCCAGCTCGAAGCTGTCGGCCTTGATGGGTTTTAAATCCAGCGTGTTTTGCACCAGTGCGGCGGCATTGCCTGCGGCGCCAGGGCGAAACAGCTGGCCTTCGCTAGGGGTGCGAAAGGCGTGGTTGTAGGCGGCGTACAGGCTTTGCTTGTGGCCTAGGTCGTAGGTGGCACCGATTTTAGGGCTTAAATGGGTGTAGTCGGGCGTGGCGTCGGCAGGGCGGTAGTAGTTGCGGCCATTGAGGTTCACCACACCTGCGCTGAGATTGTTGCGGTAGTCGTAAGCCATGTAGTCAAAGCGCAGGCCAGCGGTTAGGCGCAGCGCGTCGGTGGCGCTGAGCTCGCCGTGCACATAGGGCGATACCGATTTAAAAGTCGCGTCGTAGTCGTAAGCGCGCCCTACTACTGTGTAGCTCGTGTAACGGCGGGTGTAGCCTG
>JAYRHO010000229.1:0-6311 GCA_041907245.1 Saccharospirillaceae bacterium | reverse complement strand
TTAAAGGTCCAGGTCCTGGTCGTGAATCTGCCGTTCGTGCTCTGAATGCCTGTGGATACAAGATCACTAACATCACTGATGTTACGCCGATCCCACATAACGGCTGCCGTCCACCTAAGAAACGTCGCGTTTAAGGAGACTATTAAATGGCTCGTTATATCGGTCCTAAGTGCAAACTGGCTCGTCGTGAAGGAACAGACCTGTTCCTGAAAAGCGGCGTTCGCGCACTGGATACAAAATGCAAAATGGAAACCAAACCTGGCGTGCACGGTGCAGGTCGCGGTCGTCTGTCTGACTACGGTCTACAGTTGCGCGAAAAGCAAAAAGTGCGTCGCTTATACGGTATCCTCGAAAAACAATTCCGTAGCTATTACAAAGAAGCCGCTCGCCGTAAAGGCGCAACGGGCGAGAACTTGTTGCAGTTGCTTGAATCTCGTTTAGATAACGTGGTTTATCGTATTGGTTTTGGCTCTACTCGTGCAGAAGCACGTCAGTTAGTGTCACACAAAGCCGTAGCGGTAAATGGACGTACTATCAATATTGCTTCCTACAACGTAAAAGCAGGCGACGTGATTTCTATTCGTGAGAAAGCGAAGAATCAAGAGCGCGTGAAGTTTGCTTTGCAGTTGGCAGGTCAACGTACTGATTGTGCATGGTTGGATGTAAACGCCAGCAAGTTTGAAGGTACCTTCAAATCGGCTCCTGAGCGTGCAGACCTGCCTGCAGAAATCAACGAAAACCTGATCGTGGAACTTTACTCTAAGTAATAGAGAAAACTGAGGGGCAGCTATGCAGCGTGCAGCTAGTGAATTTTTGACACCTCGTCATATTCAAGTTGATGAAGTAAACAAAACCCATGCTCGAGTAACTCTAGAACCTCTAGAGCGCGGCTTCGGTCACACTTTGGGCAACGCATTGCGTCGCATTCTGCTGTCCTCTATGCCAGGTGCAGCGATCGTTGAATGCGAGATTGATGGCGTTTTGCATGAGTACAGTGCACTTGATGGTGTTCAGGAAGACGTAATTGAAATCCTGCTTAACCTCAAAGGTGTTGCGCTTAAATTGCATGAGCGTGAAGAAGCATCATTAAGCCTAAGCAAAGTTGGCCCAGGCGTAGTGACAGCGGCGGACATCCAATTGGATCATGGCGTTGAAATTGCAAACCCAGCTCAGGTTATCGCTCATTTGGGCGAAGGCGCCGAGTTGAAAATCAGCTTAAAAGTGGCTTCTGGCCGTGGTTATGAAACTGTTGAAGTGCGTAATCAAGGTAACGAAGAAACCAAAGCGATTGGTAAATTGCAGCTTGATGCGACCTACAGCCCAGTTAAACGTGTTTCTTACAGCGTCGAAAGCGCTCGTGTGGAACAGCGTACCGACTTAGACAAGTTGGTCATTGACTTGGAAACCAATGGCACCATCGACCCAGAAGAAGCGATTCGCCGTTCCGCGACCATTCTGCAACAACAGTTAGCGATCTTCGTTAACCTTGAAAATAATGAAGTGGTTGAGCAGATTCGTCAGGAAGAAGAGATTGATCCAATCCTGCTGCGTCCTGTGGATGACTTAGAGCTGACTGTTCGTTCTGCCAACTGTTTGAAAGCAGAAAACATTTACTACATCGGCGATTTGATTCAGCGCACTGAAGTTGAACTGCTCAAAACGCCAAACTTGGGTAAAAAGTCTCTGACTGAAATCAAAGACGTTTTGGCTTCACGCGGACTGTCGTTGGGTATGCAACTTGAAAACTGGCCTCCAGCCAGTCTTCGTAACGACGATAAAGTATTAGCCTGAGCCAAAACGTTCAGTTAGTTAAGGAATTAAACCATGCGTCATCGTAAAAGTGGTCGTCACTTAAATCGTACCAGCTCTCATCGTGAAGCCATGTTCAAGAACATGGCCGTGAGCTTGTTCGAAAACGAAATCATCAAGACTACTCTGCCAAAAGCGAAAGAGTTGCGTCGTGTTGCTGAACCTCTGATTACTCTTGCTAAGCAAGACTCAGTGGCCAACCGTCGTCTGGCTTTTGCCCGCACTCGCAGTGCGTCAGCTGTTGGTAAGTTGTTTACTGATTTGGGCCCTCGTTATCAAACTCGTCCAGGCGGTTACATTCGTATTTTGAAATGTGGCTTCCGTGCGGGCGATAACGCTCCAATGGCCTACGTCGAACTCGTTGGTCGCCCTGTTGTCGAAGCAGAGCAAGTCGCTGAGATCGATAGCGCTGAGTAATATCAGCGCAAAAGAAGCCCGCCTCGTGCGGGTTTTTTTTTAACTGTTTTTTTTGAATTAATAGTAGTTCTCATTCTCTTTGAGTTCTGGCAAGCTAGCACCCTTCCTTGAGTTTTTTATCTTGAGTATGCGTCTTTATCCTTTGCGCTTTGTCCTTATTGTGGTGTTGTTAAGTGGCTGTAGCCATAATCCGACTGTGCCAGAAAATCAGGTCGCGACGTTAAAACCTTGGCAAAGCGCCACGCCCGATCAGGTTCAACAAGGCGAAGCCAATCCAAAAGTACTCTCGCAGTGGTGGCAGCAGTGGCAAGACCCCGTCCTGAATGAGCTGCTCGCTACTTTGCTAAAGCACAATCCTAGCCTTGCCAGCTCAGGCATCAGCTACCAGATTGCGCTGTTGCAGGCAGGCGTTGCTACTTCCAGCCTGCGGCCGAAAGCGACATTGAGCTTGGGCGCAAGTGAATCTTTTACCGAAAAAGCCAATACCAGCAATTTCAATGCAGGGGCGAATGTTTCCTGGGAGTTTGATCTTTGGGGCAAGCATTCTGCCTATAAAAACAAAGCCGAAGCCGCTGCGTTACGCGCCCAAGAAGACGTGCATGCGGCACAAGTAAGCCTTATGGCGCAGGCGGTGCAAAGCTATCTGAATCTGCGCGTGGCGCAGCAGCAGCAAGCCTATGCGCGCGATTTGGTCGCCTTAAAAGAGCAAGATCTGGCCATGCAAAAATGGCTGCAACATTCTGGTTTGGCGACCGATATTGAAGTATCCAAATCCCTAACGGCTTTGCGCCAAGCGCAAGCCCAGCTCCCGAGCTACGACAAGACCATTTGGCTGGCCTTGCAGCAGTTGCGCATGTTATCGGGTGACGAGCTCACTAGCCTTATGCCGCAATTACAGCAAAGTGCGCAGCTGCCAAAGGAGGCATTGCTTAAAGTCAGTTTAAACGCGGAACTTTTGCGTCAACGCCCCGATGTGAAAGCTCAGGAGCTTGCCATTATTGAACAGCACGAGGCGGTTTTTCTGGCCAAGCGTGCGCGCGTGCCCAGCTTTACCTTAACGGGCAGCATCAGCAGCTCCAGCGCCGATATTGGCGATCTCTTTAGCGTGCAAAGCATAGTCAGCCGCATTGCCGCCAATCTGGCTTATGTGCTCTTTGATGGCGGTAGCCTGAAGCAGGCCGTAGAGGTGCAAAAGCTGCAACTGGAAAAATCCCTGCTGGATTATCAAAAAACACTGCTAACCGCCCAGCAGGAAGTGGAAGGCGCTCTGACCTCGCTGGATGTGAGCCAGCAGCGCCAAATTTCTTATAACCAGGCATTGGAATCCGCGCAGCTGAGTTTGGACTTGGCTCAGGCGCAATACGACGCAGGTTTGGTCGGCTTAAATGCCGTGCTCGATGCCAAGGCCGCCTTATTGAACAGTCAAAATGCCGTATTAACCAGCCATGCCGAAGTGCTAGCCAGTTGGGTGCAGTTATACCGTAGCTTAGGCGGTGGCTGGCAAGACTTAGCCTTGCCCGTTGCCCAGCAATAATTGAGGTAAAGAGTGAATACTGAACAACAGCAACAAGCAAAAAAACTGGGGTTACTACCAGAGAAAACCAACCCCAGATTGAAATGGATTTTGGTGGGCGCTTTGGCACTGGTGGTGTTGGCGCTGGGCTTTTGGTGGTTCACGCCAAAAACCACGCCCATGCTCTACAAAACCGCACCAGTAAAGCGCATGGATTTGGCACTCACGGTTTCGGCAACGGGTAGTATCACCCCCAAAGACCGTGTTGAGGTCAGCTCGGAGCTGTCGGGCATAGTGAAGGCCGTTTATGTGGACTACAACGACAAGGTAAAAGCAGGGCAGAAGCTGGCTTTGCTCGATACCAGTAAGCTGCAAGCCACAGTGGTGCAGCGTCAAAGCTCGTTGCGCTCGGCGCAGGCTCAGGTCAAAACCGCCAAGGCCAATTTAGAAGAAGTGCGTTTAACCTACTCCTACCATCAAGAGGTCTGGCAGCAAAGTGCGGGCAAACACCCAGCGCGTCAGGTTATGGATAACGCCAAAGCGGCGCTTGCCAAAGCCGAGGCTGGGCTGGAACAAGCCTTGGCCAGCGTAGCCAATGCGCAAGCCGAATTGGAGTACGCGCAGACCGACCTTAAAAAGAGCGTGATGGTCGCCCCCATTGATGGTGTGGTGCTCAGTCGTGCTATTGAAGTGGGGCAGACGGTGGCTTCTTCTTTCTCTGCACCGACCTTATTTCTGCTCGCGCGTGACCTAAAAGCCATGGAGGTCATAGTGGCGGTAGATGAAGCCGATATCGGCGTTATTCGTGTCGGCCAGCATGCTACTTTTACGGTCGATGCCTATCGTGGTCGCCAATTCCAGGCTCAGGTCAGACAAATTCGCTTGGCCAATATCGCCTCCACCTCATCCTCCTCATCGGCAGCAAGCTCCAGCGTGGTGTCTTACAACACGGTGCTGTCGGTGGATAACAACGACGAAGTGCTGCTGCCAAGCATGACCGCTGTGACCGATATCGCCATTGCCGAAGCCAAAGACACTCTGGTCATTGAAAATGCCGCCTTGCGCTACCAACCGCAAAGCGACACCAAAGCCGCACCCAGCCAATCGGGCGGTGTGATGGGCGCATTAATGCCGCGCTTTCGCCGTGGTGATAGCAAACAAGCGGGCGAAGAAAAAGCCGCACGCGATTTCTTAAAGGCGCGTGATGCCACCATCTGGGTGCTGCGCAACGATCAGCCCGTGGCCGTCCCTGTAAAAATTGGCATCAGCAACGGCGCGTTCACGCAGATTATCAGCGGTGATCTTGCCGAGGGTGATCTGGTCATCAGTGATGCGGTGAAGGTCAAGCCATGAGCCTGATCGAGTTTCGTAACGTCACCAAGACTTACGGGCAGGGCGCGGCGGCGTTTCAGGCGCTCAAGGGCGTGAATTTCAGTATCGAGCCCGAGCAGTTTGTGTCGCTGATGGGGCCAAGTGGCTCAGGCAAATCCACGGTGATGAATATCTTGGGCTGCCTTGATGTGTTGAGCGCGGGTGAGTATTTTTTCCAAGGCGTGCCCGTATCCAAGCTTGATCGTCATCAGCGCGCGCTGTTGCGCCGTTTGCACATTGGTTTTGTGTTTCAGGGTTTTAACCTTTTGGCGCGCACCACGGCACTTGAAAACGTCGAGCTGCCGTTGATTTATCGCGGCTTAGGAAAGCCAGAGCGCAAGCGTTTGGCGATGGAAGCTTTGGATAAGGTCGGCCTCGTCCCTTGGGCGCATCATTCCCCTGAAGAGCTCTCAGGCGGCCAGCAACAGCGCGTTGCCATCGCCCGCGCCCTGGCCACTCGCCCCGCCATCCTTCTGGCCGATGAGCCTACGGGCAACCTCGACAGTGAGCGCAGCCATGAAATTATGCGCCTGCTGGCCGAGCTAAACCGCGAGCAAAAACTGACCATCATGATGGTCACGCACGAAAGCGACATGGCCGAATACGGCAACCGCATCATTCATTTTAAAGATGGCTTGGTCGATCAAGATCATCACTACCCAAGGACGCCGCATGTTTAAACAAATGCTGGGCAACGCCTTCAAACTGGCCATCCAAGAAATTCGCCGCAACCTGCTGCGCTCTTTCCTGACCACCTTGGGCATTATCATCGGTGTGGCGGCGGTTATTACCATGGTGACCTTAGGGCGTGGCGCGACGGCGCAGGTGACCGAGCAGGTCGCAAGCCTTGGCAGCAATTTGTTGATGGTCAACCGTGGTCAGGGCTTTAGCCATAATCGCGATCGCCAAAGCGGCCCCGCCTTTACCTTGGCCGATGTCGAGGCCATTCGCAGCGAGGTGGCGGGCATTCGCGCCATCGCACCGTTAAGCACAGGGCAAGCGACCGCCGTTTATGGCAATAACAACTGGAACACCACCGTACGCGGCAGCACAGGCGAGTACTTTGTCGCAGGTAATTGGACGCTGGAATCTGGGCGTATCTTTACACCCGAAGAAGAAGAACTGAGCAGCGCGGTCTGCGTGATTGGTCAAACCCTGATTCGTGAGCTGATCAAAGACGACCCGCTGGGGAAAACCCTGC
>JAYRHO010000228.1:0-2293 GCA_041907245.1 Saccharospirillaceae bacterium | reverse complement strand
GCGCGCTTTGACAACATGGCCGTCACCAGCCGCGATGCCACTATCCAAGAGGTGGCCTCTCCTGTTGCCTTTAACTGGAAAGAAACCTACCGTGCGGCGGTGGGAGCGAACTACAAGCTGAACAGCAGCCTGACCCTGCGTGGCGGCTTTGCTTATGACCAAAGCCCCATTAAAAACCAAGATGTGAAAGTGGATTTTGCTTTCGATGATTACAAAGCCATCTCTTTGGGTGCGTCTTACAATATCACCGAAAACCTGGCCTTGGACGCAGGCTTGCAGCACACCCTCAAACAGGAACGTAAACTGGCGCAAGCCCCCGCTGGCTCTGCTACAGGCGATGCGTCCTTGTCTTCGCTCAACGGCAAAATCACCACCGAAGTGACGTCCTTTGCCCTTGGTCTGCGCTTAGGCCTGTAAGCTAAAAAAGAGCCAGACTGCGTCTGGCTCTTTTTTTTAAAGGCGTTAGAAGCCTTCTTCTTTTAAGGATTTGGCCACCATAGGACGAGCCGCGACGCGCGCCATAAAGGCGGCTAGGTTGTGCAAGTGGCTGATATCTATCTTCATAAAACCCGCCCAAGTGCTCACTACAAATAAATAAGCATCGGCTACGGTAAAATCGTCCCCTGTTAAATAATTTTTACCTGCCAAGGACTCATCCACATAGGCCAAACGCTGTTTAATGCGCTCGATATTGATGGCTTTGGCGGCATCGGGAAAAGCAGGGTTAAACAGTGGGCCAAAGTTTTTATGCAGCTCAGTGCCGATAAAGTTTTGCCACTCTTGCACGCGATAGCGCGCCATAGTGCCGCAAGCGGGAATCAGTTTTTTCTCGGGTGCTAAATCGGCGACATATTGGCAAATCACGGGGCCTTCGCTTAGGCCTTCACCGTTATCCAACACCAAATAAGGCACATAGCCTTTGGGGTTGATTTGATAATAATCGCTGCCGTCTTCGAGCTTATGCGTTTTGGTGCTGGCGGCAATGCCCGTAAAAGGCAGATTGGCTTCATTTAAAACAATGCGCACGGCCAAAGAACAAGCACCTGGGGAATAAAATAATTTCATCGTTTTCTCCTCACTAAAAAAACGCCCACAGCTTACGCACTCCTTCGCGCCTTGCCAATTTGTGGGTAGATCTACCCACTTGGTGCTGTGACATTTTGCCGCATAGGTTGGCACATTACCCTTCCTTACAATTGCCATCCCCTATTTTGTCACCGAGTTCAACATGAAGCGCACTCTGTTATCTCTTGCCCTGCTCAGCACCAGCCTAAGCCACGCCGCCAGCATCGAACTGGACACCATCACAGTAACAGGCACGCGTGAAGGCCAAGCACTCAGTAAAACGCCGCAAGCCATCAGTAAAATTTCTGGCGAAGACATCGATAAACTCAAAGCCCAGCACGCCTCACAAGTGATGAACCAAGCCGCAGGCGTATGGGTGAACGTCACAGGTGGCGAAGGCCATTTGACCGCCATCCGCCAGCCCATCACCACCAGCCCAGTGTATCTGTACTTGGAAGACGGCATTCCCACGCGCTCAACGGGCTTTTTTAACCACAATGCCCTGTACGAAGTGAATATCCCGCAAGCCTCGGGCGTGGAGATCACCAAAGGCCCAGGCACGTCTTTGTACGGCAGCGACGCCATAGGCGGGGTCATCAACGTGCAAACCAAAGAGCCTTCTTATGAGCCTTCGGCGCAAATTAGCCTTGAAGGTGGCAGCTTTGGCTGGGCGCGCGCGCTGATCAGCACCTCCGCCAGCCACAACAAAGACGGCCTGCGCGCCGATTTGAACCTGACTCGCACCGACGGCTGGCGCGACCACACCGCCTACGACCGCCAAAGTGCCACCTTGCGCTGGGACAGAAACCTAAGCCAAAGCCGTTTAAAAACCGTGCTTACCACCACTCAGGTCGATCAGGACACCGCAGGCAGTTCGGCCATTTCTGCCAGCGACTACCACCACAACCCCAAGGTCAATTACACCCCGATTTCCTACCGTAAAGTCAGCGCGCTGCGCCTCTCCAGTGCTTACGACTACGAAGACGGCAATGCGCTGTACAGCATTACGCCCTACGCGCGTGACAACAGCATGGAGCTTTTGGCCAACTGGTCACTGGGCTACGACCCCACGGTTTACACAACGGGCAATCAATCCTATGGCGTACTGAGCAAAGCGCGCTTTGACTTCGCGCCACTGCAAAGCCGCGTCATTGCAGGGCTGGATATCGACTACAGCCCAGGTGACCGCAAAGAAGACGCCATTGTCACCACCACCGAAGGCACAGGC
>JAYRHO010000227.1:0-2024 GCA_041907245.1 Saccharospirillaceae bacterium | reverse complement strand
GGGAGGATTCGTGCTCGGCGAGGTCGTCTTTGTTTTTGTTGGATGCGCAAGCGGCCAAAAGCACCGAGAAAAGAACGATCAAAACGCGTGAGTTCATGGAGAGCCTTATCAAAAAACGGTATACTGAAAGCGCTGTATTAAAGCACAGACCGCACAATCATTGATACTGCGCCCAAGCCCACTACCTGAATACGAAATATGACCACTGAGATATCCTTAAGCGCAGAAGTTCCTTTTGCTATGGGCAATCGCCGCTTTGACCAAATCGCTGCCGAGCTTTTCCCCGATTACTCCCGCTCACGCCTGCAAGACTGGATCAAAGACGGCCAGCTGACCGTCGATGGCGAAGTGCGCCGTGGCCGCGACAAGCTAGTCGGCGGCGAAACCCTAAAGCTGCACACCGAGCTGGTCGCTGAAGGCGATTGGCAGGCGCAAGAGATCGCCCTCGATATCATCTTTGAAGACGAACACATACTGGTTATCAATAAGCCTGCCGACCTTGTCGTCCATCCAGGCTCAGGCAACCCCGACGGCACTTTGCTCAATGGCTTGCTGCACCATTGCCCTGAGCTTGCCACCATCCCGCGCGCGGGCATAGTGCACCGCATCGACAAAGACACCACCGGGCTTTTGGTGATTGCCAAAACCTTGCCAGCGCAAACGCATTTGGTCGATCAGCTGCAAGAGCGCACCATGGGGCGCGAGTACGAAGCCGTAGTGCAGGGCTATATGACAGGCGGTGGCACAGTGGAAGAGCCGATTGGCCGCCACGGCACGCAGCGCACCAAAATGGCGGTCAACCCTATGGGCAAAGAGGCCATCACCCATTACCGCGTGCTAAAACGCTTTCCTTCGCACACCCACATTCGCGTCAAGCTCGAAACGGGGCGCACCCACCAAATTCGCGTACACATGGCGCACATAGGCTACCCACTGGTGGGAGATGTGACTTACGCGCCACGCACGCGCTTAGCCAAAGGCATCGGCCTGGAGCTGCGCGACACCTTATTGAACTTTGGCCGCCAAGCGCTTCACGCGCGCAAATTGGGCTTGCACCACCCTGAAACCGAAGAATGGATGGAGTGGGAGGTCGATTTGCCCGAGGACTTCAAACACCTGCTGGCGGTGCTAGAGCGTGACAGCGCCGCCAGTGGCGAGTCTATTTATGATTAAACTGGAGCTGGCACAGGGCGTGCGCGCTGTCATCACTACGCGCGAAGGCGGATGCTCGCTGCCCCCTTTTGCCAGCAACAACTTCGGCCTGCATGTGGGCGACAACCCCAGCCATGTGCAGGCCAACCGTGCGGCTTTGCTGCAAGGCTTGCAGGGCGCGCGGCACATTCAATGGCTGGAGCAAGTACACGGCGATAAAGTAGTGGCGGCCAGTTGCACCAATGCGACTCCCGAAGCCGATGCCTGCTACAGCACCGAGCGGGGCGTGGCCTGTGCGGTCATGACCGCAGACTGCTTGCCCGTACTGTTTTATGCCCTAGACGGCAGCCAGATTGCGGCCGCGCACGCAGGCTGGCGCGGGCTGGCTTCAGGCATTTTGCTGCAAACCTTGGCTGCCTTCCCTAAAAATCAGCCAGTTGGTGCTTACTTAGGCCCAGCCATCGGCCCCGATGCCTTTGAAGTCGGCCCTGAAGTGCAAACCGCTTTCCCTTGGGCAAGCGCTGCGTGCTTTAAGGCAGGGCAGGGCGACCGCCTCTTGGCCAACCTTTACCTACTGGCGCGCGAACAGCTTTCCCATGCGGGCGTGCAAGTCATAACGGGCGGAGACTACTGCACCTACCAAGACGCCACTCGTTTCTACTCCTATCGCCGCGATGGCAAAACAGGGCGCATGGCCAGCCTGATCTGGCGAGTGTAACCGCCCTCTTCTTCTTACTCTTGAAGCTAAAAGCACGCAGGCGCTCCGCCTGTGCGTGCGGCTGATTTATTTTTAAGCAAACTCAGAAATAAGTACTAATCTCTGTTACACAGTGCAACAAAACGGACGGAACTTTGCCGTTGAATCATACTTT
>JAYRHO010000226.1:0-1987 GCA_041907245.1 Saccharospirillaceae bacterium | reverse complement strand
GGCCAATAAAAAACTCATAAGCCCGCCTTACCGCCTTTCATAATCCAAGCGCACAGCAGCGCCCCAGGAATTAAGCTCAGCGCCATAATGCCAAGCAGCAGCAAACCGTGCTCTTGCAGCAAAGCTTTTTGCGTCACAATGCCAACGCTGACAGGGATAATAAAAAGCGGTAACAGCGGCGAGAGCGTGCGGCTGATTTGACTGAGGCTTTCAGGGGTTTTGCCACGCAGCAATAAAAACAACAGCAGCAACAGCATCCCCAAGATGGACGCAGGCAAAGGCAAGTGCAGCCAGTGTTGTAACACCAAACCCAGTATCAAAAAAATGAACAGCAACAACAACCCAAGCACAGCGATTCGCCTGTTATGAACAAGAAGCCAAACATTCTACGAGGATTTTTTCAGATTTGAATGCGACCTTTGTAAAATAAGGGTCGTTAAGAATGGTACGGAAGGAGAGACTCGAACTCTCATGCCTCGCGGCGCTGGAACCTAAATCCAGTGCGTCTACCAATTTCGCCACTTCCGCAATGGCCGCGCATACTAGCGATTTTCAAGGATTATGCAAGAACTAATTCGTGGCAGCTTGGTGCTGGTGAATTGTGGCGCGCTTTAGTATCGTGCCACGAACTTACAAGGAGTATGACCATGCCTGAAAAACCCTCTGCCCATCCACTGGTGCTGATTGCCGCCGCGTTAATTATTTTAGCTGGGCTTAAATGGGCTTCGCCTATTTTGATTCCTGTGCTGCTGGCGGCTTTTATCGCTATTTTAGCCATCCCGATTATGCGCTTTCTTAAGGGCTGCAAAATCCCCGAAGGCTTGGCGGTCTTGCTGGTTTTAGTACTGCTTATAGCGTTAGGTGTGGCCGTGGTGTCTTTCTTTGCAGGAACGGTCACGGCTTTTTACGGCGACTTGCCTCTGTATCAGCAGCGCTTGCAACAATTGCTTACCCAATACGGCCCATGGCTGCATTCTTTTGGTATTGATCTCTCCAGCGATACCATCAAAAACTTAATCAACCCCGGTCAGCTGATGTACACCACCACCAGCGTGCTCAACAGCCTGAGCGGCATCATTACCAGTACTTTGCTTATTGTGCTGATTATTATGTTTATCCTGCTGGAGGCATCGGATTTTCCCAGCAAAGTGAAGGCCGCGCTCGGTGACAGCACGCAAACGCTGGAGCATTTCAAAGACATCAGCCGCAGTGTGCAGTCTTATTTATTACTAAAAACCCTTATTAGCCTAATTACGGGCTTGGCCGTCTGGCTGTGTTTAGCTTGGCTGGATGTTCCTTATGCGTCGCTGTGGGCGGTGTTGGCCTTTATTCTTAATTACATTCCCACCATCGGCTCGATCGTTGCGGCCATCCCTGCCATTTTACTGTCGCTCCTGATGCAAGACCCGATGACTGCGGGCTTGGTTGCCCTGTTTTACACCGTCATCAACACTTTATTAGGCAGCATCATTGAGCCGCGATTGATGGGAAACTCGCTGGGCATCTCGCCTTTGGTGGTATTTTTATCTTTAATGTTTTGGGGCTGGCTGTGGGGGCCAATCGGAATGATTTTGTGCGTACCTTTGACTATGGTGGTCAAAATCACTCTGCGCGCCAACCCCAATACGCTGTGGCTTGCCATACTGCTTGGCGGGAAACGCAAAGAGGGGTAAAGATACATGATTTTTTGTGTGTTTTTTGTTATGTAAGCGCCCTACCTTGATGAGAGCTTGGCATGCAACCGATTTTACTGATTGATGATGACTTCGAACTGGGCGAATTACTGCAAGAGTATTTGGCCATGGAAGGGCTGACACTCAAAGCCTTACAAGACGGCGAAACGGGGTTGCAGGCGGCGCTGTCTGGCGCTTACAGCCTCGTTTTATTAGACGTCATGCTGCCCAAGATGAACGGCTTTGATCTGCTTAAAAAACTGCGCCAAAGCTCCACAATCCCTGTCATCATGCTCACCGCGCGCGGCGAAAGT
>JAYRHO010000225.1:0-6169 GCA_041907245.1 Saccharospirillaceae bacterium | reverse complement strand
GACTTTGCCTACCAGGCTTGCCAAGGGCGCTTTACCCTAAGTCTGCCTGCTAAACTCTGCTATCTGCTGCGCACCGACACCACGGTGGAGTTTATTGCCGAATACCTAGCGCAAGAAATTAAAAACCAATACCCCAAGGCGCAAGTCAAAGTGCAAGCCTTTGAGGGCATCAACAAAGGCGCAATCAGCCAGCGTTAATGCCTTGCGCCAAAGATTCGGCTACAATGCGCGCCTTCTTTTCATTGACCTAAACAGATTGAGAGTTGCCATGACCACTGCCAACCCTATGGACATCTTTGCCCTGACCGCCGTTTCCCCTCTGGATGGCCGTTACGGCAGCAAAACCACCGACCTGCGCCCTATTTTTTCGGAAATGGGCCTTATTCGCGCCCGCGTGGAAGTGGAAGTGCGTTGGTTGCAACATTTGGCTGCGCATCCTCAAATTACCGAAGTGCCCGCTTTCAGCCAACAAGCCAGCGAACTGCTCGATAACATCGTGGCCAACTTCAGCGAAAAAGACGCCCTGCGCGTTAAAGCCATCGAAGCCACCACCAACCACGACGTCAAAGCGGTGGAATACTTCCTCAAAGAGAAAATCGCTGGCAACGCCGAGCTGATGGCCGTTAATGAGTTTGTGCACTTTGCCTGCACCTCCGAAGACATCAATAACCTGTCACACGGCCTGATGCTCAAAGCAGGACGCGATAGCCTGCTGCCTGTGATGCAGAAAATCGCCGACCAAATTCGTAAGCTCGCGCACGACAACGCGGGCATTCCTATGCTGTCGCGCACCCACGGCCAAACCGCCTCCCCCACCACCCTGGGTAAGGAAATGGCCAACGTGGTTTACCGTTTAGAGCGCCAAATCAAGCAAATCCAAGCGGTGGAATTGCTTGGTAAAATCAACGGCGCAGTGGGCAACTACAACGCGCATTTAAGCGCTTACCCCAGCATCGACTGGCAAGCTAATGCCCAAGCCTTTATTGCCTCGCTGGGCTTATCCTTTAACCCCTACACCACTCAAATCGAACCACACGACTACATCGCCGAGCTGTTTGACGCCGTCGCCCGCTTTAATACCATCCTGATCGACTTTAACCGCGACGTTTGGGGCTACATTTCTTTGGGTTACTTCAAACAACGCACCATTGCAGGTGAAGTCGGCTCCTCGACCATGCCGCACAAAGTCAATCCCATCGACTTTGAAAACTCCGAAGGCAACCTCGGTTTGGCCAATGCCGTGATGCAACACCTTGCCAGTAAGCTGCCCATTTCGCGCGGGCAGCGCGACCTCACCGACTCCACCGTACTGCGCAATATGGGCGTAGGTTTTGGTTACAGCCTGATCGCCTACCAAGCCGCGCTAAAAGGCATCAGCAAGCTGCAAGTCAACGAAGCTCGCATCGCCGAAGATTTAAACCAAGCCTGGGAAGTTTTGGCCGAGCCTATTCAAACCGTGATGCGCCGCTACGGCATCGAAAAGCCTTACGAAAAGCTCAAAGAGTTCACTCGTGGCAAGGCCATCACCAAAGAAGCCATGCAAGACTTCATAGCTTCTTTGGACTTGCCCGCATCGGTTAAAGCCGAACTGAGCGCTCTCACCCCCTCTACCTATGTGGGTAACGCGCAAGCGCAAGCCGCTAACGTATAATGGCGCACCCTTGGGGCGCACTGCGCCCCGCATCCTCTACTTACCTGCGAGCCTCACTATGCACGTTCTTGGTCATCTTACTGTTGAAGAGTTTTTACGCGATTACTGGCACAAAAAACCCGTATTGATTCGCAACGCCTGGCCCAATTTCAAACCGCTACTGAGCAAAGAAGAGCTGGCAGGATTAAGCCTCGAAGATGAAATCGAAAGCCGCATCGTGCAAGAAGAAGGCCCAGACGAGCCTTGGCAAGTGGGCATCGGCCCCTTTACGGAAGATACCTTCCGCGACCTGCCCGCCGAAAAATGGACGCTGCTGATTCAAGCCGTGGATCATTGGATTCCCGAAGCGGCCGATTTGCTTGACCATTTCCGTTTTATTCCCAGCTGGCGCGTGGACGATCTGATGATCAGCTACGCCGTCAACGGCGGCTCGGTAGGCCCGCATTACGACCAGTACGATGTGTTTTTACTGCAAGCCGAAGGCCAGCGCGAATGGCGCTTAGGCCAAATGTGCGATGAAAATACCCAGTCCGTTAAAGGGCTGAAAATTCGCTTGCTGGAAAACTTTGAACAAAGCGCCAGCTATGTGCTGAACCCTGGCGACATGCTGTATTTGCCCCCCAAAATCGCGCACTGGGGCATTGCCCAAGGCGAATGCATGACTTACTCCGTAGGCTATCGCGCGCCCAACCTCAGCGAGCTGATTCAAGCCACAGCAGATGTTGTAGCCGCCCACGCCAGCGACGATGCCCGCTACGCCGATGCCGATTTAACTGTGCAAAATGAACCTGGCCGTATCGACGAAAGCGCCGCGCTGCGCCTGAAAAACTTACTCGTCCATGCGCTGAACGACACCGAGCAGCTGCAAGCCATTTTGGGGCGACTGATGACCGAACCCAAATACCAAGAGCTGCTGCCTGAGGCCGACGAGGAGCTGGAGCTGGATGAAATCGAAGAGCTGCTCGAGGACTACCCCATCTGGCGTCGAGCTGAATTTGCCCGTTTTGCCTACAGCACCTACAACGGCCGCAGCCAGTTTTATGCACTGGGCATGAGCCGTGAACTGAGCGAAGAAGAAACGCCCTTTATTGCTTACCTTGCCAACAACCACGTCTACAACAGCGAAAAATTGTTTGAGCTGGCCAGCACCGAAGCCGCGCAAGAACTGCTGCTGCAACTGTGGCGCAAAGACTGCTTCTACAGCCCAGAAATGGAAGAAGAAGAATAAAAAAACGAATAAAAAAATAGCGGCTTAGGCCGCTATTTTTTTGCAATGCATGAAGCTAAAAAGCGCTGTGTTTAGTTCACCACAATAAAAACCAAAATGTGCAAGGCCGCGACCACACCCGTCAGAATGTTGCGCATTTTTTTGTACGATTCGGTGTAAACACGACGAAAAATTGGGTTGGTTTCTGTCCACAGTAACAGGCAAAAACCGACCAAAAACATCAACACCGCAATGTTGGTCGGCATAAAATACGCCAGCACACCCCAAAGGAAAGTACCGATAGAAAGCTGAATGGGAATCTCGTCGATCTGATCGGGATTGGCTTGTTCTACACCCCAGCATCCGCCCGACATAAAGGTCAAAACCAGCAAGGAGTACAACTTAAACAGCTCTTCAGCGCCATCAGCACCAAATACCACTGCAACAGCGCCCGCTACAAAAGGCACCAGTCCGATATAGCCGAGTTTTTCAGAAATGGATAACGCCACTAGGTACTCCTTACAAAAGCCGCACTGCAAAAATAAGCTAGCCATTGTGCCTATAGTTCGGAAAAAAAAACAGTCGCGCCAAGTGTTATTGCAAACTTTTTAGCAAGATTTCCACTCGTTGTGCGTCTTCTAAGGTATCGACACCATGGCCCGGTGCTTGGTCTATCACACCCATGTGAATTTTCACCCCATACCAAAGCGCGCGCAGCTGCTCTAAGGCTTCGGTGCTTTCCAATACACAAGGCTGCATGACACTGTACTGCTGCAAAAACGACACGCGATAACCGTACATGCCGATATGACGATACACAGGCATTTTTTCGGTTTTGTGTGACTGATTATTTTTATAAGCGTCTCTGTCCCAAGGGATGCTGGCGCGGCTGAAATAGAGCGCAAAATTGTCTTTATTCAGCACCACCTTGACCACATTAGGGTTAAAGGCATCGGCATCGCAGTGTATAGGCGTACAAATAGAGCTCATCCCTGCTTCAGGATTTTCCAACAAACCTTTAGCCGTCAGCTCAATTAAGCTTTTGGGAATAAGCGGCTCATCCCCTTGTAAATTCACTATCACGCTATCGGCTGACCAATTTTTAATACGCGCCACTTCGGCAATACGCTCGGTACCGTTTTCGTGCTTGGGGCTGGTCATTATCACTTGCGCACCAAAGTTTTTGGCGGCCTGCTCGATGCGTTCGTCGTCGGTGGCGATCACAATATCTTCAACACCCGTTGCCAGTGCTCGTTCGTAAACGTGCTGAATCATGGGTTTGCCCGCCAAAGAAATAAGCGGCTTGCCAGGCAAACGACTGGAAGCAAAGCGTGCAGGAATAACGATTTTAAATGTGCTCATAATGCATTTCTTTTAAAAAATATTGTGAATTTTGCTGCGCCGTGAACGGGTGCTCGATGTTCGATTATTTTTCAAACTCAGGCAGCATGGCCTTTATGTAGGCGTCTTCTAAATCCATACGGCTGCCTAAAATTAAATCGGCAACCTCGCGCGCCACGCCTTTGCCACCTGCGGCCTGCGTAATCATTTGCGCGTATTTTTTGACCATCCAAAAGGCATCGGCTGGTGCAATACTCAAACCGATTTGCTTCATCACGCGCAAATCAATGACATCATCCCCGACAAAGCATACTTCATCGGCCTGCACCTGCAACTGCGTTAGAAGTATCGAGAGCACCGCCCACTTGTCTTTTGCCGCAGGAAAAAAATGCGTGATTTTTAAATCCTTCGCGCGCTTTGCCAAAGCCGCCGATTCTTTTGCCGAAATAATGGCCGTAGCAATACCGTAGGTTTGCAGTAATTTAATACCCACACCGTCTTTGACATTAAATACTTTGGTTTCTTCTCCTTGCGCGCTGTAATGCAAAGAGCCATCGGTCAGCACACCATCGACATCAAACACCACCAGTTTAATGCGCTGCGCTTTTTCTTTAAATTCGACTGTTAAGGACATAGGCATTTCCCAAAAATAGGGCGCCATTATAAGGAAATAAAACTTTTAAGGGTATTTATGAGCAAGAAAATGCTGGAATAAAAAAATATTTGGTGGAGCTAGACGGGATCGAACCGTCGACCTCTTGCATGCCATGCAAGCGCTCTCCCAGCTGAGCTATAGCCCCGTTTCAAAGGTGGGCGCATATTACTGATGCACCCCCTTGGTGTCAACCTAGGTTTTTAATTTTGCTGGAGTTTTTTGGTTATTTCTTCAAATTCCTTTTCCAGCTTTTTCAGCTTTTTATTGCCCAAGTCTTCGCCGCCATTAGCAATACGCAGAGCATGGCGCACGCGCGCACGGCTCATGTCTGGGCCGAGCAGCTCCATGCTCTCCAGCACCGAAATGGTGGCCGAAGTCCCGGCAATGGCGATAAAAAACGGATAGAGAAAATCTTTAACTTTCACATCCATGCCTTTAGCCAAAGCAAAGAGGCTTTCTTTGATGGCTTCGTTGTTCCAATGGCGCAAAGACTCCAATGCCCACAGGCCAAATTGCAGGATTTTTACCAGCTGTTCGTCGTCGTAGGCTTTATTGGCAAACTGCTCGGCACTTAGGCTGGGCAAACCAGAAAGGAAATGCCCCGCTAAAGGCACGACGTCGGTAAAGACTTCCACGCGCGGTTGAATGTGCGGAATCAAAGGCAGCAGACGGTCTTTTTGCAAACCCCAAGCCACAAAACGCTCGGCAAAGGTTTGCGCATCCAGCTCACGCAGCCACAGACTGTTTAGCCAGCGCAGTTTTTCCACGTCAAATACTGGGCCACCTAAAGACACGCGGCGAATATCAAAATGCTCAAACATTTCTTCTTTGCTGAATTTTTCACGCTCATCGGGCATCGACCAACCCATGCGTCCTAAATAGTTCAGCAAGGCTTCAGGCATAAAACCCATGCGTGCGTAGAACAAAATAGAAGTGGGGTTTTTGCGCTTTGACAGCTTGCTTTTATCTGGGTTACGCAAAAGCGGCATATGGCATAGATGCGGCATATCCCAGCCAAAGTATTTGTACAGCAGTTGGTGTTTTGGCGCGGAGCTAATCCATTCTTCGCCACGCAGCACATGGGTGATTTCCATAAAATGGTCATCGACCACGTTGGCCAAATGGTAAGTGGGCAGGCCATCGGATTTCATCAGCACTTGCGCGTCGACTTGTGACCAGTCTAATTCAATCGGGCCGCGCAACATGTCGTTAATCACACACACGCCATCGGCGGGCACTTCCATACGAATCACATAGGGCGCGCCTGCGGCTTCGCGCTGAGCGATTTCTTCGGCACTGAGTTTTAATTCGGCGG
>JAYRHO010000224.1:0-3052 GCA_041907245.1 Saccharospirillaceae bacterium | reverse complement strand
GTAATAGTAAAAAGCGGCTTATCCTGCGGAAAAGGATCGATATGGTGTTCACCCGATTGGTTAAAACCTGGTGGTGGCAAGCTTAAACCACCACGCCAAGGCGGAATATCGCTGCCGTTGCCTGCACGCTCACCGCCCATGGGCGTTAGCGTGGTTTTTAGCTTTTCAGCTTCCTGTACAGAGACCTGAGCTACGCCTGCTGTCGTAAATGCAGTTAGTGCGATAGCGGCAACCCATGTTATTTTTTTCATTCACTGCCCTCGGTAAACGGGAAAACGGTTTTCAGAATAATAAATCTTGGCACAAGGCTCAAATTAAACTCTTACTGACCACCTCATAGACATCTTTAGATAATTCACCTTGCGCCATAATGCGTTCTAGCTGAGCTTTCATCAAGCTTCCTAGCTCAGGAATCAATCGCTTATGACGTGTTAACGGTGCCAACATCCGTGCCGCAATCTGTGGATTGGCCTGATTAAGCTTAATAATGGCGTCGGCCAATAAACGATATCCCGCTGGCGTATGAAAATTCACCAACGACTGTCCCGCAAACAAGCCCAACACCGAGCGAATTTTATTGGGGTTACGCCAATCAAAAGCAGGATGCGCCAGCAAGGACTCAATATGCGCCACCGTGCCCAGTGTCGAGGAGCCCGCTTGCACACTAAACCATTGATTTAACACCAGGGAATCCTTAGACCACTGCTGATAAAAATCTGCCAAGAGTGTTTGCGCTTGCTCGGTGTAACGGCTGTTCACCAAGGCCGCCAAAGCCGCCATTTGATCGGTCATATTATCGGCATTCTGGTATTGCTGCACCGCCGCTTGTGCGCCCTGCTCGTGCGCGGCCAACCAATAATTCAAGCACAGGTTTTTTAGCGCGCGTTTGGCCATTTGCGAATGCAAAGGCTCATAGTGCTCGGGTTGATTTAGCCGTTCATAACAGGCTTTAAATTCGTCCACCAGCGCCTTGGCAATAGCCATGCGCACTTGCTCACGAGCGTGATAAATCGCAACAGGATTGGCTTTTTCCTGAGTTTCGATAACAAAAGATTCGCTGGGCAAACGTAAAATATAAGCCAGCAAGGCTTTATCGAGCTGTTCCTCATTGAGTAATTTCGCCAAGGCCTGCTGCGCTGGTGTAGAAAGTTCAAAATGCCCTGCCAGGGCGGCATTAATCCAGCCCAACATTAAACGCTGCCCTGCTTCAAAACGGTTAAAACCGTCGCTGTCGTGTGCCATTAAAAACAACAGTTCATCGTCGCTTTGTTCAAGCTGCAATTTAACGGGCGCGGAAAAATCACGCAGCATGGACAACACGGGTTTCTCTTTGACGTTATTTAAAATGAAACGCTGAGATTTTTGCGTCAGATGCAGCACTTGGCTTTGTGCATTAAAACTACCTGCGGGTTCTACCCTAAAAGCCATGTCTTGGCCACGGCTATCCAGCAAACCCAATTGAATAGGAATCCACATCGGCTGCTTATCGCTTTGCCCTGGGGTATCTGGGCAGCTTTGTTCTATGTCCAAAATCAGCTGCGCTTGGTTTTCAAGATATTGAGATTTGACACTGACCTTGGGCGTACCTGCTTGCTTATACCAGAGCATAAAATACGATAAATCCACCGCATTGGCGTCTTCCATCGCGCGGACAAAATCGTTAATAGTGACCGCTTGGCCGTCGTGGCGGTCAAAATAGCAATCCGAGCCTTTACGAAAACCTTCTTTGCCCAAGATCTTTTGCATCATACGCACCACTTCCGCCCCTTTTTCATAGATGGTCATGGTGTAGAAATTGGAAATCTCAATAAAAGAATCGGGCTGAACAGGGTGCGCCATCGGGCCTGCGTCCTCGGCAAATTGTGCCGTGCGCATTAAGGTGGCGTCCTCGATGCGCTTGACCGTAGCGGAGTTCATATCCGCAGAAAACGTAGCATCACGGAAAACGGTAAAACCTTCTTTTAGGCTCAGCTGAAACCAATCGCGGCAGGTAACACGATTGCCAGACCAGTTGTGGAAATACTCGTGCGCAACCACGCCTTCAATACGCTGATAAGCCATATCGGTGGCGGTTTTGGGATTGGCCAAAACACAAGAGGAATTAAAAATATTGAGGCCTTTATTTTCCATTGCCCCCATATTGAAATCATCCACGGCCACAATCATAAAAATATCCAAATCGTATTCACGGCCGTAGCTGTCTTCATCCCATTTCATCGCACGTTTTAACGCGGCCATGGCATAAGCCGTTTTATCGGTATTTTGCGGCTCAACAAAAATTTTCAACGCCACCTTGCGCCCTGACTTTGTGACAAATTCATCTTCTAATACCTGTAAATTCCCTGCTACCAAAGCAAATAAATACGCGGGCTTTTTAAATGGGTCTTGCCAGGTTACTGTGCGTATTGAGCCATTTTTAACGTCGGCAATTAAATTCCCGTTAGAAAGCAAGACGGGGTATTTTTCTGCGTTGGCGCTAATGTGCGTGGTAAATACCGACATCACATCAGGACGATCTAAATAATAGGTGATACGTCGAAAACCCTCGGCCTCACACTGAGTGCAATACATGCCACCAGAACGATACAAGCCCTCCAGCGCGGTGTTTTTAGCAGGATAAATTCTTACCAAAATTTCAAGCGAAAAGGCCGCAGGCAGTGAAAATACTTTTAAGCTTTCGTCATCTTGGCTGTAAGCCTCTTTGCTTAGCGTTTTACCATCCAAACTTACCGCCAGCAACTCCAACTCCTGCCCTGCTAAAACCAAAGGGGCGTTCTGTGCCGCCTGAGTATTGCGCGTCATAGTCAAACGGCTGCGCACTTCGGTGCAGTCTTCTTTTAAATCAAAAAATAACTCTGTGGTTTGAATCCAATAATCGGGTTCGGTGTAGTCTTTTAAATAAATGGTTTTAGGATTGGCATCACGCATTTGGGTATCCTTATTCACACAAAACAAAAGAGGTTTGATAAGAGGTGAATTTGCGTAAATTCATCACTCCCGTATCAAGCAACAGATATTGGCCTTTTAGCCCTAGCAAGCGCCCACTTACTTT
>JAYRHO010000223.1:0-3715 GCA_041907245.1 Saccharospirillaceae bacterium | reverse complement strand
CTAGCACGTTCTCATGGAGGGAATAACAATGACCAAATCCGATTTGATCGAACGCATCCTAAGCCGTCAGCCGCAGCTGTCTTCCAAAGACGTAGAGCTGGCCGTAAAGACGTTGATCGACCATATGTCGCAAAGCCTGTCCTCGGGGGAGCGCATTGAAATCCGAGGTTTTGGCAGTTTTTCTTTGCATTATCGTTCTCCTCGCCAAGGCCGCAATCCCAAAACTGGGGAGATGGTGGAGCTAAAAGGCAAGTTTGTTCCCCACTTTAAGCCAGGCAAAGAGCTGCGCGAGCAGGTTAACGACGGCATTGACGAGTAAAACCATGAAAAAACTGAAGCGATTTTTGGCCAGTCTTATTTTTTTAGCCATTTTGATTTACGCCTTGGCCTTTGCGGTGCGCAATGACCAGCCTTTAGAAATCGATTTTCTTTTTGCCGCGCCCATCAGCTTGCCCGTGTCTTTGTGGCTGGGTTTAACGCTGTGCTTGGGGGCGGCTTTGGGCTTGCTGAGCGGCCTGTGGATGCAAATGCGGCAGTGGCTGCAACAGCGTAAGGCCAAAAAGCCTGTAGATAACGCTTAAGCCATGCCTGAAAACGCACTCCTGTTTGTCTTGTTGCTGGTGGCGGTGGCCACAGGCTGGGTGTTGGGAGTGCGCTTTAAGCGTGAAAAAAAATGCGCGAATCAGGATTACATTCCGCCGCTTGAAATCTTTCTCGCCAGCGCCAACGACTCGGCACTCAATACCTTCTTAAACCTGCCCAAGCTGGACGAAGACACCACCGATCTGCTGCTCAAACTTGGCCGCACTTTGCGTAACAAGGGTGAAATCGAACGCAGCATTCATCTGCACCAGTCTTTATTTGCGCGTACCGATCTCGCCCGTGAAACCTTGGTTACGCTCAAGCTGGAGCTGGCGATGGACTACGCCCAAGCAGGGCTGTTTGATCGCGCCGAAGGGCTACTAAAAGATTTACTGGCTGAAAAAGGCGCGGTGCAACAAAAAGCCGCGCACTATTTGCTGGAGCTGTTTGAAGAGGAGGGCAGTTGGCATGAGATCGTGGATCTCTATCAAACCAAAGTCTTACCTCATGATGTGGCACTGGCCAAGCGCGTTGCTCATGCACTGTGCGAGCAGGCCGAGCAAGCCTTTAAAAAGCGCAATTATTTAGAAATGAGCCAGTTATGTCGCCAAGCACTAAAAACCGACAACCACTGCTCTCGTGCCTATGTGTTGCAAGGCAATTTAGCTTACAGCCAAAAAGAATTTCACGAAGCCATTCGCTGTTATTTGCGGGCGCTGGAGCTTAATGATCAGAGTATTGCGGTGATGCTGCTGCCCTTGTGTGACAGCTTCAATAAAGTCGAAGACGGCTCTACTTTGCTTAAAACCCTAAGCCTGCAATGGAGCAGCAGCCATTATGTGCCTGCGCTTAAAATCCATACGCAGCTGGTTGCCAGCACGCAAAACCCCGCACAGGCGGCCTCGGTGCTTTTGGCTGAACTGTCTAAACTGCCCAGTAATCAAGGCTTTTTGATCTTATTGGAGCTGATGGTGCAGCATAAGCTCAGCTTGGATGGGCTTCAGTTGGAAGCGCTTTATGCTATCCTGCGCGCCGTTGTGGAGCAGGAGGCCAAGTTTCAATGCACCTCCTGCGGCTTTAAAAGTCACGACTTTCTGTGGCGCTGCCCCAGCTGTAAAAACTGGTCGAGCATTCATACGCTGGTACCCAGAAAAACCGTTAATCTCATGCAATCGAAGTGAAATCTATGTCTGTTAGCTCTCCTATTGTTGTGGCCTTGGATTACGCCAGCGCGCAAGACGCTTTGGCGATGGCGGCTTTATTGAATCCTAAACACTGCCGCGTAAAAGTAGGCAAAGAGCTGTTCACGAGCGCAGGCCCTGCGGTGGTAGAAGCGCTGCAAAAGCAGGGGTTTGAGGTTTTTCTCGATCTGAAATTTCACGATATTCCCAATACCTGTGCCAAGGCGGTGGCAGCGGCGGCGCAGATGGGCGTATGGATGGTGAACGTACACGCCAGCGGTGGCGAGCGCATGATGGTGGCAGCGCGTAACGAACTGGAAAAAGGCCAGCATCGGCCTTTGCTGATAGCGGTCACGGTCTTGACCTCGATGGAGCAAAACGATTTGGCGGGTATTGGTTTAAATGTTGAGCCTAAAACCCAAGTCGAACGCTTGGCGCGTCTTACCCAACAAGCAGGGCTAGACGGTGTGGTGTGCTCGGCACAAGAAGTGGATTTAATTCGCTCTTTGGGTGCGCCACATTTGTTGACTGTTACCCCAGGCATTCGCCCAGAAGGAGCCGAGGTTGGCGATCAGCGTCGTATCATGACACCCAAGCAAGCGCAGCAAGCGGGCGTGGATTTTATGGTTATTGGTCGTCCTATCACGCAAGCGGCCAACCCTGCACAGGCCTGCGCCGCTATTTTAGCGAGCCTAAACTGATGCCTTGGTATGTGGTGCTGACCAAGCCACGCCAAGAATTGCGCTGCCAAGAGCAGCTGCAAGAGCAGGGTGGCGAGGTGTTTTTACCCATGCTGGAAGTTGAAAAACTGCAACGAGGTAAAAAAATAAAAAAATGGGAGCCGCTCTTTCCAGGTTATTTATTTCTGCAAACCGCTTGCGACAATGCGCTTCTTGGTAAAGTGCGCTCCACTTTAGGTGCGCGGCAATTATTAAGCTTTGTAAACACCCTGGTTACCGTTAATGACTGCTTAATCACCGATATTAAACATCGCTGCATGCAATTGGAAAAACCAGAATTATTTAAAGTAGGGCAAAAGGTGCGCATGCTGGATGGTCCATTTAAAGATTACGAAGCCTTATTTCATAAATACGACGGCACCGAGCGCGCCGTTATTTTATTGACCTTATTAAATCAGCAAAATGAATTGGTCGTAGAGCTGGCGCAGCTCTGCACCCAAAATACTTAGCCTTGATGGCGAGATTGATTAGAAAGCTTATCGTTTACGATTTGTCTTTATCGCAGCGCAGTCAAAATATAGGATGAATTACCTACCTAAAAAGAGGTAATTAATCGAGCTATATAACAAAAAACTCTACCTCTTAGTCTGAATTACGCTAGTCTTCTTGCTCGCCTATTATTTCGATATGGCTAAATCATTAGAAATGGTGGCGCATCATGATTGAGGTCAATATCGGCAGAATGTGCTGTGTTAACCTCCTAACCCATTGATGAGAGAAGGTTTTATTATGGCGCGGGTAAAAATACAATCGATCTTCAAGCTGTGCCTGGGTGCTTTATTTTGCGCTCTGATATCGTTGAGTGCGCAAGCGCAACCATTAAGTGCGCTGGAGCAGCAACGCATCGATGCCGTACTGCCGCAAACCGATAGCATTTCTGAGCCAGAGGGCGAGTTTCAAGTCCGCACGTTAAAGCAAGGTGAAACCCTATTGGGTTATGCCTTTGAAACCATCAATGTGGTGAATATTCCTGCCTATTCAGGCAAACCCATCAATCTGCAAGTGCTGCTTAACCCCAAAGGTGAGATTTTGGATGCTTATGTGCTCAAGCATTCAGAGCCCATTTTGTTGATTGGTATCCCCGAACAAAAGCTTCACGATTTTACCGCTAAATATCAGGGCATTCATGTGAAGCAGCGCGTAGTGATTGGTCGCTCCAGCGACAAAAGCGCGGTCACTGTGGATGCGGTAACGGGCGCAACGGTAACCGTG
>JAYRHO010000222.1:0-1509 GCA_041907245.1 Saccharospirillaceae bacterium | reverse complement strand
GCTTAAATCTTGGGGCGACAACGACCCGCATAATCCGTTGTCGCCAGAGCTACAGCCGCATTTACCGCAAGCGGTTTAAGTGCGCAGCGCACTAAGCTGACTGTCCAGCCTGTCCAATTGCGAGGTATCGCCAATTAAGCGGGGGTATAGAAAACATCGCGAAAAAAGCGGCTGAATGTTAGTATCTGCGGGTTTAAAGCAAGTAAATATCATGACAGAGCAACTTAAATCCCCTCGTAAAATGATTCACCATCCAATTTTGCGGCCATTGGTTTTGGCGCTGGGTTGGGTGAGTACGGCCTTGGGTGTGGCGGGGATGTTTTTACCTGTGCTACCTACAACGCCTTTTTTGCTGTTGGCAGCGGCTTGTTTTATTCGCACTTCACCAAAATTTTATAATTGGCTGGTGGCGCATCCGAAGCTGGGGCGGTATTTGGTGTATTACTTGGATGGCAAGGGTGTGCCACTGAAAGCCAAGATATATACGCTGCTGGTGCTTTGGGGCAGCATTATTTTGACGGCTTTTGTGCTCTTAAATAGTTTTTATGTGCGCTGCATTTTGCCTTTGATTGGTCTTGGCGTGAGTGTTTATATTTATTCCTTACCAACCTTGCAGTTGGAAAAACCTTCTAAAAAATCAGAATAAACCCGCTTTCTATACAGGTAATGGTTTTGGTAATGGCTTCTATGTTTCGCTATTTTGATTGGGTACTTTTTTTCTGCTGCATCGCGCTGTTTTATTTCTTTCCAGAATTGGATTTGGCGGTCAGTCATTTTTTTTATGACTCCGCGTCAGGAAGTTGGTGGGGAAATAGCCAAGCGCCCATTGTCGTTTTGTACGATTTTTTGCGTTATTTACCCTATGTCTTAGTGCCGTTTTTATTGTTTTTGCTGCTGTGGAATGGGTATCGAACTGGGGCAAAATCTTTAAAAACTCGTATTAGTGTTTTTTTATTTTTATCTTTGCTTATCGGCCCAGGCTTTTTGGTGCATTCGGTCTTTAAAGAAAGTTTTGATCGCGCGCGCCCACGCCAAGTGCAGGAGTTTGCAGGGCAAAAACAATTCACGCCCGCTTTTGTTGTCTCCAACAGTTGCGACAAACGCTGCTCTTCTTTTCAAAGCGGCCATGCGGCCATGGGATTTTGGTTTATGGCATGGGCTTGGGTTTATCGTCGCCGCAGTCTTTTTTGGCTGGGCTTGGCTCTTGGTGTGGCGGCAAGTTTAGGGCGCGTCACTCAGGGCGGGCATTTTTTAAGCGATACGCTCTTTGCAGGTTTTACCTGCTATTTTGTCTGTCGTTATTTAAGCTGGAAAATTCTGGGCTACGCCAATATTCAAGATGACAGGCTCAAAAAAAGTGTTTAGACTGCGCTGCCAACAAGGGGAGTAGCTTTCCTCCAGTACGTCGTCATCACGGGCCCTGCCCCGGTGTACTGGGTGTTTAACCAAGGTTAAACACAAGCAAGACCTTGCCTACGGGCAGGTCGTGCGCAGAATTTGATAAACGGC
>JAYRHO010000221.1:0-2982 GCA_041907245.1 Saccharospirillaceae bacterium | reverse complement strand
TAAGGCAAACTTTTGTACGCCAGCCTCTTGCCAGAGATTGTCATTATTTAAAGGCACCGCATCGGCAAGCGTTAGCCCCAGCACGGGCAATAAAAATACTACGCCAGCCGTCAACACCAAGGCGCAAATTAACGCCGCTATTATTTTTTTAAGTATTAAATTACCCATAGTTTCTCTCGTATCACTGGTTAAAATCGCTTTGAATAAACCAAAGAAAACTTCAATTCACTGTTGCACTTGCTTATGCTGCGTTAAAATTTCTTACACAATGCGCAGGGGATAGCTATAAACGGCGCATTTTGCACAAATTTTACTGAAACGACACTTACGCCAGTCACTCGAAGTTTCCAAACTCTCAAAGCGTGGAAATAAGTGGCTAATAAAAGCCCATTTCACCCTAAAAATCAACACGATACCCGCAGGCCAATAATGATAAACGCAAAATCAACCCCAGACAGGCTCTTGCAAGACGCGCTTAAACGTAATGAGGAACTGGAAATACGCATGGCCTTTCTGGAAAACACGGTCGAAGACTTAAACACGCAATTGGCTGCTCTTACCACCGAGTTTTCGCTGTCTAAAAAAGCCATGCTGCACCTCTACAGCCGCCTCGAACAAATGCAGGACAACCTCGGCGCAGGCAAAGATTTTCAAGACAACAGCCCGCCACCGCATTATTAACTCGTTCACATACGCGACTTTCGCAGTTAAACTGCCTTTTTTTAATGACACAGTTTGGATTATGAACATTATAAAAATAGTACGACGCGCCCTCTTTCGTCTTGCCCAAAAGACGCTCTATACCCTAGTGCGCACCCACCGTATTGGCCCTAATGTTAGTGAGTTTAATCTCGATCCCAATAAGCCCATTGTTTATGCCGTACTCTACCCTTCTTTAGCAGAAAAGCTCGTTATCGACCGCGAAGTGCAGCTTATTGGCTGGCCAAGCCCAATCAATCAACGCTTACAAAATGCGCTGCCCACTGCGCCATTTTTTAATTTGTATCGCCGCTCTCGCTTACTCTTTCGTGCCCAGCCTACGCCCGTGGTTTCCAAAGCTTTAGTCAAACAAGCACAGTGGCTAAGCGCAGGCCTTGACCGCGATGTGCAAATTGTACCCGTGCGGGTTTTCTGGGGGCGCTCCCCCGAAAAAGAAAAATCGTTCTTTCGTATTTGGCTGCAAATGGGCGGGACTTTTGGTGGCCGCCTAAAAACGCTGATGGCCATTATTTGGAACGGCCGTAATACCTTTGTGCATTTCAGCCGCCCTATTTCGCTGCGCGAGCTCTATGAAACCGAGCAAAAGCCTGAAATTCTTGCACGCAAAACCGCTCGTATTTTGCGCGTTCACAATCGCCATGTTTCTGCCTCCGTACTTGGCCCAGACCTATCGCATCGCCGCACCTTAGTAGATCAAATTCCCAACAAACCTTTGGTGCTCAAGGCCATTGAAGAAGAAGCCGCGACCAAAAAAATCAGTAAAGCAAAAGCGCGCAAGCGGGCTTTAAAATACGCTGATGAAATTGCCTCCAACATTTCTTATACCAATGTGCGTTTTTTAAGTGCCTTTCTTTCTTGGGTGTGGAATAAAATTTACGCTGGGGTAAACATCAATAACCTACCCATGCTGCAAGAAATCAGTAAAGACAACGAAATCATTTATGTACCCTGCCACCGCAGCCACATTGATTATTTATTGCTGTCTTATGTGCTTTATCATAACGGTTTACAGCTGCCACACATTGCCGCAGGTATTAACTTAAACATGCCGATAGTGGGTGGCATTTTGCGCCGTGGCGGTGCTTTTTTTATGCGCCGCACTTTCCGCGATAACAAACTCTATGCCGCCGTATTCGATGAATATCTGCACAGCGTCTTTGCAGGCGGTTATGCCGCTGAATACTTTGTCGAAGGCGGACGCTCACGCACAGGCCGCACCCTTTCGCCCAAAGCGGGTATGTTGGCCATGACTCTGCGCAGCTACTTACGCAACTCACAAAAACCCATCATTTTTATGCCCGTTTATACTGGCTATGAAAAAGTATTTGAAGCCAACAGCTATCTAGGTGAATTGCGTGGCGCAGCCAAACAAAAAGAAAGCTTATTCGGCATTCTAGGAACGCTGCGCGAATTGAAGCGCTCTTTTGGTAAAGTAAGCGTCACCTTTGGCCAGCCGATTTATTTAACGGAATTTTTAAATAAAGAGCAGCCCAACTGGCGCGAGCAAGACTACAGCAGCTGCGACTATCGTCCGCACTGGGCACCGAGCACCGTAGATAAATTAGCCCATCATGTTGTCACGGGCATAAACACCGCCGCATCGGTTAACCCCATTAACTTACTGGCGTTAAGCCTGCTGCCAACGCCCAGACAAGCACTGGATGAGCAGCAGCTTATTAAACAAATGGAAGCCTATCGCGCGCTGTTAAATGCACGCCCCTACAGCGATATTACGGTCATTACCGAAGGCGCTGGGCAAGACTGGTTGCAACACGGCGAAAGTTTGGATGCGGTCTCGCGCTGCAAGCACGAGCTGGGGGATTTAATTCAAACCAGCGAAAAACAAGCCGTTATTTTGACTTATTACCGCAATAACGTTTTACATTTATTGGCCTTGCCGTCACTGCTGGCCTGCTTGTTTATCAACAATCAGCGCTACCAAAGCCAAGAAGTCATTGCCATCGTAAAGCGAATTTACCCCTACTTAAAAGCCGAGTTGTTTTTGCATTGGCAAGAGCAAGACCTAGCGGACGAAGTCATCGCTTGGTTAAATATCTTGCAGCAAAGTGGTTATTTGATCCTAAACGAAAAAGGCTATCACGCTATCCCCGCTAGCAACGACAAGCACAGCTTTTTAACCAGCCTTGCCACCAACCTAATGCAAACGCTGGAGCGTTATTTCCTCACGTTAAGCGTCTTGCGTAACAACCACGCGCAAGCGCTCACCGCAAAAAGCCTAGAGGAAAAATGCACGCTCTTGGC
>JAYRHO010000220.1:0-1731 GCA_041907245.1 Saccharospirillaceae bacterium | reverse complement strand
CGCCAACAAAGCCCAGCAAGAAGCGGCGCGCACCACCTCAAATAATTTGGCTACCGCCTTTCGCGATAACGCCCAGCGCCTTGAAAAGCTGATTCAATCCGAAAAAGGCCATGAGCTTTTGCAAAATGCCCTGAATCTTAAAATTCAATACGACCAAGCCTTGGACAACTGGATGAGCCTGCGCTTAAAAGGCGAAGAACAAGAAGCCAATCGCATCGATGTGGAGGTGCTAACGCCTTTGGGTGAAAAAACCGTGGTCGCCATCGGCAATCTGGTCGAATTTGAAATGAACCTCGCCCAGCAAACTGGCGCGCAGGTTGATGGCATTCGCTCCACCGCCACCACCAGTATCATTGCGGCCATTATCGTCGCCTCGGTAGCCGTTGTTATCTTGGCCGTCACCTTCAGCAAAAGCCTTGTTGGCCCACTGCAAGAAGCCGTTCGCAACGCCCAGCGCATTGCCACTGGCGATTTAAGCCAGCCCATTCACGATAACGGCCAAGACGAAGCCGCCGAGCTGATGCACGCGCTGCATAAGATGCAAGAGCAGCTGCACGACACCATCAACAACATTGCCGACTCCGCTCAGTCTTTGGCCACCACCTCCGAAGAACTCAGCCTGGTGACCAACGAGTCCAGCAAAATCGTGCACGAACAAGGCACACAGCTGGAGCAAGCCGCCACCGCCGTCAACGAAATGACCGCCGCCGTGGATGAAGTCGCCAACAGCGCCAACACCACCTCGGCAAACTCCGAGCAAGCCAACGCCAAAGCGCAAAACGGCCAAGCCAAGCTCGAAGAAACCTTGGAAACCATCAACAACCTTGCTCATGAAATCAGCAAAACCACCGAAGGCGTTACTAAGCTGGCTGGCAACGTCAAAGACATTGGTCAGGTGCTGGATGTTATCCGTGGTATTGCCGAACAAACCAACCTGCTGGCCTTAAACGCCGCCATCGAAGCCGCGCGTGCTGGCGAGCAAGGCCGAGGCTTTGCGGTGGTAGCCGATGAAGTACGTGCCTTAGCAGGGCGCACACAAGAATCCACCAAAGAAATTGAACGCATGATTGGCAACGTCCAAGGCGAAACCAACGCGGCGGTACACAACATGGAAATCAGTAATAAATGGGTGGACAGCACGCGCGACATGGCCAACGACCTCAGCATTTCTCTGAGCGAAATCGTCACCTTGATCAGCCAGATCAACGAGCAAAACCTCAATATCGCCAGCGCCGCCGAGGAGCAAGCTATGGTCGCGCGCGAAGTGGATAAAAACCTTGTAGCCATCCGCGATCTGTCTTACCAGACCTCATCGGGTGCCAACGAAACCAACGCCTCAAGCCTTGAGCTGGCCAAACTCGCCGAGCGCATGAACGCGCTTTTGAAGCAATTTAGGCTCTGATTCTTACCCATAAAAAAAGGGGCGCTTGCGCCCCTTTTTTTATGCTTTACCGAAAAAATTACAGCAATTTGCGGCCGTTGTTGGCGGCAATGCGCATACGCAGGGCATTAAGCTTGATAAAGCCTTCTGCGTCTTTTTGGTTGTAAGCGCCACCGTCGTCTTCAAAAGTCGAAATGCGCGTATCAAATAACGATTGTTCGGACTTACGACCGACCACAATGACGTTGCCTTTGTACAGCTTCAGACGTACTACGCCGTTCACGTTTTCTTGAGAGGCGTCGATCATGGTTTGCAGCATTTTACGCTCAGGGCTCCACCAGTAGCCGTTG
>JAYRHO010000219.1:0-1866 GCA_041907245.1 Saccharospirillaceae bacterium | reverse complement strand
GGATATGCCAAAAGCTGATAAAACAGCGAAAGCCAAAGACGACAGTAAAGATAATAGTTCAGGTAAAGAAAAAGCCCTCGGGCTTGCAATGGAACAAATTACCAAGCAATTTGGTGATGGTGCAATTATGAAACTGGGTGATTCGCGCAGAAGTGACGTAGATTTATTTAGTTCAGGTGCACTTTCAATCGACCTTGCTCTTGGTGGTGGTTTTCCGAGGGGCAGAATAATCGAAGTGTATGGGCCAGAGAGTTCTGGTAAAACAACGCTGACGCTGCACGCGCTGGCAGAAATTCAAAAACAGGGTGGCACAGCAGCGTTTATTGACGCTGAGCATGCACTTGATCCTCAGTACGCGAAACGACTCGGTGTTGATACCGAAAATCTGTTTATTTCACAACCAGACAATGGTGAACAAGCGCTTGAAATATGTGAAACATTGGTTCGTTCAAACGCAGTTGATGTTGTGGTGGTAGATTCGGTCGCTGCGTTGGTTCCACAAGCAGAAATTGAAGGTGATATGGGCGATAGTCACATGGGACTACAAGCCAGGCTCATGAGCCAGGCTCTTCGAAAACTTACTGGTATCATTAATAAAAGCAAATGTACGGTTATTTTCATTAATCAAATACGTATGAAAATTGGTGTTATGTTTGGTAACCCTGAAACCACGACCGGCGGTAATGCTTTGAAGTTTTACGCTTCTGTTCGTTTAGATATTCGCCGCATTGGCCAGATTAAAGAGGGCGAAAACATTATTGGCAATCGTACGAAAGTTAAAGTTGTTAAAAACAAAATAGCTCCCCCATTTAGAATTGCTGAGTTTGACATTATGTATAACGAAGGAATTTCCGCAACGGGCGACGCCGTAGATTTGGGCGTTCAATATGGAATTGTTGGCAAGGCTGGCGCCTGGTTTGATTATAAAGATGCCAAGATTGGCCAAGGCAGAGAAGCTGCAAAAAGATACCTCAAAGAAAATCCGAAAGTAATGGAAGAAATCATAGCAAAGGTTAAAGAAGCGGCTGCAAAAGCGGATGAAATTTAAACAGCATACGTCACAACAATGACGACCACAAATCATGCCATAACTGGTGCATTCATTGCAACAATCATCAAGCAACCACTGCTGGCTATACCCCTGGCTTTTTTAAGTCACTTTGTGTGCGACGCTTTGCCTCACTTTGATGTTAAGCTTACGTTTGGAAGCAAACGAATGTATTACTATCTGGCGGGTGACGGAGCGTTCGCTATTTTGGCGGCAGTATTTTTGCTCTCGCGCGGAGTTCAGAATCCCTTACTTCTTGCGGTATGTGGTTTCGCGGCAATGTCTCCTGATTTAGCGTGGTTGTATTATGGCCTTAAAGAAGGCAGACACGACAATAAGGCTACTCACGGCCCGATTAGTCGGTTTCATAGTAAAATTCAATGGTCAGCCACAACGTGGGGAATCATTCCAGAGCTAGTTTGGGCGACTGTATTTTTAAGCCTGATTCTTAAATTGCAACCGTAGTATGAAGCTAACGCCCATTCGAGCAGACGAGGTAGGTGATTTACACAAAAAAAGTAGTAAACGTGCCGGCAAAATTTCGAAGCCAACTGAGCTAACGGTGAGTAAAATAGCCCGACAGGTTAAAAATACCGATAGGTACTCCGTTTTTATTAACGACAAGTACACATTTTCCCTCAGCGAATATCAGCTAGCTGGGGCTCGACTGTACATTGGCAAAGTTTTTACACAACAAGAACTCGACGACTTTATTCATGAATCACAGTTTGGAAAAGCGTATGAACGAGCACTTAATTACGTTATGATTCGACCGCGATCGCGAAGAGAAATCGCAGATTACCTAACTCGGACGTTTT
>JAYRHO010000218.1:0-8937 GCA_041907245.1 Saccharospirillaceae bacterium | reverse complement strand
GTTTGCCTAAATTTAAAGCCGCATTTTTATTGTGTAATGCCAAGCGAGAAAGCTCGTCGATGGCTTGGTTGTTTTGCTCGATATTTTGCCGCAATGCATGAATGGACTCCGAGGTTTCATGCATTTCTTGCCCAATAAGTTGAGCGGTGCTGGCGGTTTGTTGTGCCAAAGGTAAAAGCTCTTTTACTTGTTCGGCGACATTAATTAAATGGGGTAAAGATTCGCTGGCGTTATGGGTCAGATCGGTCATTTGTTCGGTACGTTTTTCGATGCCAAGGCGCACATCGGTGGCCGCCTGAGAAACCTGTTGAACGATTTTGCCGACATCGGTGAGGCTGCTTTGGGTGCGTTGTGCCAGCGCGCGCACTTCATCGGCCACAACCGCAAAACCTCGGCCTTGTTCACCCGCTCGCGCCGCTTCAATGGCAGCGTTTAATGCTAAAAGGTTGGTCTGTTCGGCAATGGAGCCGATGGTTTGCATGATCTGTTCAACTTGTTGCGCTCCTTGGTTGAGAGCGTCGATGTGCAAAGACAGTGCTTGATTGTCTTGCATTATTTGATCACCAATGCTGACCACTTGCTGCACGGCGGTACGAGTGCTTTGGGCTTCGCTCAAAATATGGCTGACACCAGCCTGAGTTTTATCGCCAATTTGCGCAAAAGCTTGGGTTTGCTCTTGGACTTGTTGAATCAGCGTTAAATTGCGATTGAGGTTTTTAAGGCTGCTCTGAAAGCGCTGCTGAATTTGTTCGAGCTCTTTATAAAGCTGCTCGGCCGAACCTTGATTGCTGTGGGCATGATTTTTCACTTCGTTTAGCGCGCTGGCGATGATATCGCGGAACTCGTCTATCACCGCGACCACGCCTTGCATTTCGCTGTTCATGCTCATGTCCAAGCGCGCAGGTTTGACTAAATTTTTTTGTTTGAAATGCTGCATGTACTGCCCGACTTCGCCTAGGGTGCGCACGCCCCAGCGGTATTCGTCGAGATCGTGCACCAAGATGACGGCAATGATGACCCACTGAATGGCACTGCCAAGCGGGTTGTCGGTAAACCAAATGGCGTTTATCGCTAGCAGAATCATGCCAACCCAATGAATGAAGCGCATACGCAAGAATAGGGATTTCATAAATAGCCTTAGGATGAGGGGGGTCTTAGCAGTATAGGAGGGAGCTGGCTTTTTGCTTGCCAAAACGGGCAAGACAGTTGCGGCGCTCAAGAGTACAATTCGGCGACTTTTTGTTTCCACAACCACTATTTAAAAGAAGCTATTGCTATGGGACGCGCCTACCAAAACCGTAAAGACTCCATGGCCAAAACGGCCGCAACCAAATCCAAAATCTATTCTCGCTATGGCCGCGAGCTGTATATGTCGGCCAAACAAGGCGGTGCTGACCCCAGTGGCAACCTCACTTTGCGCAGCTTGATTGAAAAAGCCAAAAAAGACCAAGTGCCCAGCCACGTCATTGAAAAAGCCCTCGAAAAAGCCAAGGGCGGCGCAGGCGAAGACTTCCAGCCTTCCTTGTACGAGGGCATAGGCCCTGGTGGGGCGATGGTTTTAATCAGCGCTTTGACCGACAACAACAACCGCACCTTTGGTGATATCCGTGGCGTGTTCACTAAGTGCAAAGCCAAGCTAGGCAGCCAAGGCTCGGTGTCGCATATGTTTGATCATCGCGCCATGTTTGTTTTTGCAGGCGATGACGAAGAGCCTGTGTTGGAAGCCCTGATGGAGGCCGATGTCGATGTGCAAGATATCGACAGCGAAGACGGCATGATTACGGTATTGTGCCCGCCGACCGACTATTTTAAAGCCAAAAATGCGCTGCAAGGCTGGAATGCCAAGGTGGATTTTGAGGTAGAAGAAATCACGTATTTACCGCAAACCGAGCATCCTATTAGCGGGGATGACGCGGCGCAGTTTGAGCGCTTTGCCGCCATGTTGAACGACTTGGAAGACGTGCAGCAGCTTTATCACAACGCAGTTTTTGAATAGCGGCGCCTAAATGCAGCCAAGGTGGCTTACGCTGCTTTGGCTTGCGGCTACCTTTCGGCACACAACTCGCAGGCACGCCATGAACCCATCCTTGGAGGCTCGGAGATTGCCATCCAGGCAATCTACGTCCTGCTTATTGTGCGCCGAAACGCCGCGCCAAATACTGCGCCAAGCGCCGTGCCAAGGCGGCTGGGTTTAGGCTTCGATGGGTTTGCTAAGCTCGGTGGCAAAGTTACGTGCCTTGTGGGTTTCGGGCAGGTTGCGGCCTTTTAACAGCAGGTTCCAGTAGAACCAAGGAATAAACGAACGCTTTAACCACCAGTAGAAGCGGCGCGGAATGCGCGAATCCAAGGGCAAGGTGGTTGAAATCACGCCGCCGTAGGTGAACTCGGCCAACAGCACTTTGCCGTGAGAGGTGGTCAGCGGGCAGGCGGCGTAGCCGTCGTAATGCGCGCTGGTTTCTTCTTTGGCGATGGCGCTAAGCAGGTTTTTTACCAGTACGGGCGCTTGGCTTTTGATGGCGGCGCAGGTTTTGCTGTTGGGGCTAGAGGTGCAGTCACCCAAGCCAAAGACGTTGTTGTAGCGCGTGTGGCGCAGGCTGTGTTGGTTGACTTCCAGCCAGCCGTCGGCGTTGGCCAGCGGGCTGTTTTTAATAAAGCTGGGTGCGCTTTGTGGCGGCACAACGTGCAGCAGGTCGAAGGCCACTTCTTCGCGAATTTTTTCACCGTCTTTGCTGCTTTCAAACACCGCGATTTTTTCAGCACCGCGCACTTCGACTAAGGATTGGCCGTAGTGGGTGTCGGCTTGATAGGCTTTAACCACTTGGTTGAGCGCTTGGGCATAGAAAGGCACGCCGAAGATACCTGCGCCGCCGCTGCGAAATTGCAGGCTGTCCAGTTTGATGCCTTTATCTTGCCAGTAGTCGGCGGAGAGATAGAGCGCCTTTTGGGGTGCGCCTGGGCATTTCACCGCACCGACGGGCTGGGTAAAGATGGCCTTGCCGCCTTTGAAGTTTTTTACCAACTCCCAAGTGTATTGCGCGTGTTGGTAGTGGTAGTTGCTGGTGACGCCGTTTTTGCCCAGCGTTTCTTCTAAGCCTTTGATGGCACTCCAGTTACTTTGAATGCCTGCGGCGACCACCAAGTAGTCGTAACCTACGACTTCGCCATTGGCGAGTTTGACTTGGTTGCTGTCGGGCAGCAGCTCGGTTGCGGCCTGAGCAATGTGTTTTATGCCCTTGGGCAATACGTCTTTGAAGGGGCGACGTGTGGCCTGTGCAGGGTAGGCACCGCCGCCGACCAAGGTCCAGGCGGGCTGGTAGTAGTGGTACTCGGACGGCTCAATAAGAGTGATGTCGAGGTTGGCTTGTTCGCGGCGCAGTTTGGCCGCTACGCTGATGCCGCCTGTGCCACCGCCGATGATAACGAGCTGATGTTTTGCTGCTGACATAATTTGAACCCTCTTTCAGAATAGGTGTGCAGGTGTTTCAACATGAACGTGCCTGCCTAAGACCTAGGCGATTTTAAGCATCTGTCTATTTCTTAAAAAGGAATATATAGATATATATTTAGCAGTTTTTTTGATAATAAAACCATGAGCCAGACTCCGAATTTTGCAAAGCTGTATGACTATGTGCTGCGCCGTTTTGCGGGCGATCAAGCGGCCCTGGAAGCCTATTTGCCTACGCCTAGCTCGGATGCACAGCTGCGCGCTCTGGGGGATGACCGTTACCTGTCGCTGATGACGCAGCGGATTTTCCGAGCGGGTCTTAAACACGCGGTGGTCGATGCGCGCTGGCCCGATTTTGAAGAAGCCTTTTGGGGCTTTGTGCCGCGCAAGATGTTGTTACTCGATGGCGAGCATTTTGCGCGCCTCATGGGCAACGCTAAGCTGATTCGGCATTTGCCCAAGCTGAAAAGCATCCCCATTAACGCGCAGATGATTTTGCAGCAAAGTGATAAGCATGGCGGCTTTGGCCATTTTATTGCCAACTGGCCAAGCTCGGACATTGTTGGCCTGTGGCGTTTTTTGCAGAAAAATGGCGTACAGCTTGGAGGGGTATCGGCGGCGGCGTTTTTGCGCATGGCAGGCAAGGATACCTTTATGCTCGACCGCGATTTAACCGCTGCCTTAATAGCGCGAAACGTTCTGAGCAAGCCCGCCAGCAGCCTTGCTGACATCGCGCGTTGCCAAGCTTTTATGAACGAGCTGTCTGATCATTCGGGCCGCCCGCTGTGCCATTTGTCGATGCTGCTTTCACTAACAGTAAACCACGGAGACGAGCCACCGCTTTAGTTACAAAAAGCTGCTTGCTTGCCCTATGGCCATGCAGTAGGGTGCGGCTTTCGTTGTTGTAGCCTGCCATGTCTCATACTTTTTCCCTTGAACAAATCGCAGAAATTGTTGCCAAAGGCGGCGTCATTGCCTATCCGACGGAAGCGGTTTGGGGCTTGGGTTGTGATCCGAAAAACACTCACGCCATCGAGCGAATTTTGGCGCTCAAAGACCGCCCTTGGCAAAAAGGGCTGGTGCTGGTGGCGGCGGATTTTAGCCAGCTGGAGCCTTGGCTTGAGCCGCTAAGCCAAGAGGATTTAGCCAAAGTACAGGCGACGTGGCCTGGGCATGTCAGCTGGGTGCTGCCCTGCAAGCCTTGGGTTCCCGCTTGCCTAAAAGGGGAGCATTCGAGTTTAGCTGTGCGTGTTAGTGCTCACCCCTTGGTGCGAGCGCTTTGCGCGCAGACTGGGCCTTTGGTTTCGACCTCGGCCAACCCCGCCACTTTAGAGCCAGCGCGTAGCCAGCAGGAAGTGGAGCAGTACTTTAAGACGGGCCTGGATGGCATTTTGGCGGGTGAGCTGGGCGGCAAAGCGCAGCCCTCGGTCATTCGCACCCTGGATGGTCAGCAGTTACGCTAAGCCCATAACAATTCAATTTACCTGTTTGACCCCGATGAAGGGGTTAAGGCTTTACCATGACAGACGTTTACGCCGTAGTGGGCAACCCCATTAGCCACAGCAAATCGCCTAAGATTCATCATCACTTTGCCGAGCTGACCGATCAAGACATGCTCTACAAAGCCATTTTGATTGAAAAAGGTCAGTTCGCCGAGAAAGTACAAAAGTTCTTCCAGTACGGCGGCGCGGGCATGAATGTCACTGTGCCCTTTAAGCAGGATGCCTTTGATTTTGCCGATGAACACAGCGAGCGCGCCAAGCGCGCGGGTGCGGTCAACACCCTGATGAAGCTGCCCAGTGGCCGTATTTACGCCGACAACACCGACGGCGCAGGCCTCGTGCGGGATTTAACCTTCAACCACAAGGTCGAGCTTAAAGGTAAGCGTATTTTGTTGCTGGGCGCAGGCGGCGCGGTGCGCGGCGTACTTCAGCCCTTGCTGGAAGAAAGCCCCGCTGAGGTGGTTATCGCCAACCGCACCCTAAGCAAAGCCGAAGAGTTGGCGCAGGATTTCGCCGAGCTGGGCGCGGTTTCGGCCTCGGGGTTTGCAGAGCTTGCAGGCAGCTTTGATTTGATTATCAACGGCACCAGCGCCAGCCTAAGCGGCGACTTGCCTCCCGTGCCTGTGACTGCGCTCAAACCCAGAACCGTGACCTACGACATGATGTACGGCAAGGGTCGCACCGTGTTTAACCAATGGGCTTTTGCCAATGGCGTGCACAAAACCTTAGATGGCTTGGGCATGCTGGTGGAGCAAGCCGCCGAAGCCTTTTTTCTGTGGCGAGGCCTGCGCCCACACACCGCCGAAGTGATGGAGCGCCTCAGGCGCGAAGGCTAAATCGGATCTTCGTCATTTTGGGCGCGACACTGTGTTATAAAACTTCGGCACATAAAGAGCAGACCGTATGCGGCAGGGACGCCGCATCCGAGCGTACATGGATGTATTTACCGCGTGTCTGCGAGTTGTGTGCCGAAGTTTCACCGTAACCAAAAGCCGTTGCAGCCAGCACTCTACGCTCTCGGCAAACAGGCTAAACCCCTAAGTTTTTTGCCGTTTTTTCTATAGCGAAATGGGCGCATAATGCGCGGCCTTGATGACACAGAGGTTTGGCATGGCTTTATACGATAACGGCAATCGCCCCAAGCGCTTTATTGCAGGCACGGTTTGCCCCAAGTGCTCCAAAATCGACACCACGCGCATGTATAAAAACGCTCAGGGTGATGATGTGCGCGAGTGCATCGCCTGTGGTTTTGAGCAAACCCTGGCGCAACAGTTGGTTGAAGATGCCGCCAAAGCCGCCGAGCTGGCTACGCGCGTGAGCCCTTTGGGCAAGCCCGTGTTAGACGAAGACGAAAAACCGCTCAAAATCCTTGGTTTATCAGGCCAAAACGACGAAACAGGATTGGCGCAATAAGCCCTTTCGTCTAGACTCACCTCTTCCATTTCTACAGGGAGGTGAGCCTCGAATGCTTAAGCACTATCGATTGTTTTTTTTACTGGTTGCCCTTGGGCTGGGTGGCTGTGCGACCTACGGTCAGGGCGTGACCAGTGCCGTGCAAGATCTGCAAAAAGGCGATTACGCCGCCTCCGAAGCGGGCTTTAAAAAAGCCCTCAAACCCGATGGCGATGATCGTTTGCTCTACAACCTAGAACTGGCGGTCGTGAAGCACCTCGAAGGCGACTTTAACGCCAGTAACGACTACCTCGAAACCGCGCAAAAAATCGCCGAAGACCTCGAAACCGTCTATATGAACGACACCGTAAAGGCGATGATGAGCAACCCACGTCAGTCGCCCTACCCAGGTGCGGATTTCGAGCGGGTCTTTATCAACTACTACAAAGCCTTGAACTACTTTGGTTTGGCACAACAAGCGACCAGCACCGATGCGCGTGAAACGGCGCTGGAAAATGCCAACATCGAAGCCCGCCGTTTGATTATTCGCTTGAACGATCTCAATGCCCGCCAAGGCAACTACAAAGCCGAAAACGAAGAAGAAGGCACTTTCACCAAGCTGATGAAAATCTTCTCTTTGCTCAACGGCAACCTCATCGATATGGATGCCATCAAATACCGCGACGACGCTATGGCGCACTACTTAGCGGGTTTGAGCTTTGAAATGAGCGGTGAGTTTGACGACGCCCGTATCAGCTATCAAAAAGCCGCCGAGTCCTACGACCGTGGCTACACCAAGCAATATCGCCTCGATAAAGACATGGGCGCGCAGGCGTGGTTTGACGTGGTGCGCATGATGCGCAAAACCCGCGATTTTGACGGCGAATGGCAAAACCTTGCCAAGAAAAAGCTCAGCAAAGAGCAGCAAGCCGAGCTGAACAAGTGGGACGATAAAAAAGCACAGCTGGTGGTACTGGAACACAAAGGCATTGCTCCGCAGCGCAAAGAAATGAACCTGATTCTAAGCGTAGACCCCGCAAAGCGCGCCCTAGCGCTGACGCCCGTGGGCTTTACCTCAGATAGCTATGCTCTGGCGTGGTTCTACTTGCTTTACGCCGATAAAGGCATCTTGGATGCGGTGGCCAATTATTTGGATGCCACCGAAGTGGGCTACATGCTGTCGAGCTTTACCAAAACCGTGGGCATGGGGCCTGCCTTTGATACCGCCCAGCAAATAGGCTTGCTGGATGCGATTGGCTCAGGGCTGCGCGTTACCGTGCCCTACTACGAGCCTGTCAAAGCCTTGGGCGAATCGGATTTAAGCGTCGATGGCCATAATTATAAAATGCTGAAATCTTCCAACCCCGCTCTGATGGGCATTCAAGAGCAAATGACACGCGCAGGTATGGATATCAATATGGCTTTGGCGCGCGCTGCGGTGAAAGCCTTGGCCGCCGATCAGCTCAAACACGCAGGCGGCAACGCGGGCTTGTTGTTGTCTTTTGCAGGAAAACTCACCATGCAGGCCATCGATGCCGCAGAAACGCGCAACTGGCTCTTGTTGCCGCAAGACATTCGCGTGCGTCGCGTGCTGGTTGAGCCTGGTGAACATCAGCTCAAGCTCAGCTCGCAAATGCCCTCGGGCACGCACTACAACACCAAGAACGTGACCTTAAACGCAGGGGATATTCACCTGTGGCGCGTGCGTGTGCTGCCACCCGTGCAAGACCCGAAAGCCAAAAAATCCGCAACGGGTGAACTGTTGCAAACGACCGCTACCAATTAATCATCACAAAGGAAGTAAACCATGAATAAAATGATCCGTTTAACCGCTATGGGTTTGGTTGCCGCAGGTGTGCTGCTGGCTTCAGGCTGTGCCACCAAAGTGACTCGTATGGATGCCAGCGAAGAACACGCGCTGTCTGACCGCTGGAACGCCAAGGATTCTGAGCTGGTGGCCAATGAAATGATCGACGACATGCTGTCCTTTCCTTGGGCAAGCGACTTTGAACGTAAAAACAAAGAGCGCCCTTCGGTCATCATTTCGCGCATTGGCAACAAATCCCACGAGCACATTGCCATTGATACTTTTGTGAACGACATCAAGCGCGCCATTATCCGTTCTGGTCGTGCCGACTTCGTTGCAGGCGGTGGCGAACGTGATGCACTGCGTGAAGAGCGCCGCGACCAAGAGCTGAACTCGAAAAATGCCAAAGCCCAAGGCCAAGAACAGGCCGCCGACTTTGCCCTGTCTGGCTCGATCAACTCCATCGTCGATCAGGTGGGCAAAGAGCGCGTCACCTTCTACCAAGTGGACTTAAAACTGATCGACATGCAAAGCAACCGCGAAGTGTGGAACGGTCAGAAGAAAATCCAAAAGCTTCAACAAAAATCCTCTTTTAGCTTCTAATCATGCTAATGCGAGTGCCATCGCGCTGGGCTTTTTTAAGCCCAGTTTTTTTCTGTGCTCTGCTGTTATTTAGCCTGCCCAGTCTGGCTAAAAAAGAGCAGCCCGCTTGGGTCACGCAGCCGCCGCAACAGGCGGGCATGGCTTATGGTGTGGCCTCGATGGAAATCTACGGCAACCCTCAGGCCGCC
>JAYRHO010000217.1:0-3409 GCA_041907245.1 Saccharospirillaceae bacterium | reverse complement strand
TTGACGGATGGGAGATTCCATCGCGCGCAATGCCAAAGTAATGCCGACGTTTTGATCTTCGTTATCGCCAACTACTTTCACCGCAGACAGAGCGCGCACCAAAGCCACACCGCCGCCTGGGACTACGCCTTCTTCAACGGCTGCGCGAGTCGCGTGCAGGGCGTCGTCCACGCGGTCTTTCTTCTCTTTCATTTCGATTTCAGAGCCAGCGCCGACTTTAATCACCGCTACGCCACCTGCCAATTTGGCCACGCGCTCTTGCAGTTTTTCTTTGTCGTAGTCGGAGGTAGAGGCGGCCATTTCCGCACGGATTTGTTCAACGCGAGCGTTAACGGTAGCCGAGTCACCTGCACCATCCACAATCACGGTGTTTTCTTTGGTGATGACCACGCGTTTAGCCGTACCCAAGTGTTGCAAGGTGGTGGTTTCCAAAGACATGCCCACTTCTTCAGAAATCACTTGGCCGCCTGTTAATACGGCGATGTCTTGCAGCATGGCTTTACGACGGTCACCAAAGCCTGGCGCTTTTACAGCGGCCACTTTGAACGTGCCACGCAGGTTGTTCACCACCAAGGTCGCCAAGGCTTGGCCTTCAACGTCTTCGGCTACGATCAAAAGTGGGCGACCCGCTTTGGCGATGGCTTCCAGAATAGGAATCAGCTCTTGCAGGTTATCGACCTTTTTATCCACCAGCAAAATCACAGGGTGATCGAGTTCCACCTGCATTTTTTCTTGGTTGTTGATGAAGTAAGGAGACAAGAAGCCACGGTCAAACTGCATGCCTTCAACCACTTCCAGCTCGTCTTCAAGGCCCTTGCCTTCTTCAACGGTGATCACACCTTCGGTGCCGACTTTCTGCATGGCTTCGGCAATGATGTTGCCCACGGTTTCATCGGAGTTGGCAGAAATAGTGCCCACTTGCGCCCAAGCTTTGGCGTTGGTGCAAGGTTTGGATTGGGCTTTTAATTGCTCAACCACAGCGGCCGTGGCCTTGTCGATGCCGCGTTTTAAGTCCATGGGGTTCATGCCCGCTGCGACGGCTTTTAAACCTTCGTTGATGATGGCTTGCGCCAAAACGGTGGCGGTGGTGGTGCCGTCACCGGCTTGGTCGTTGGCTTGCGAGGCGACTTCTTTCACCATTTGCGCGCCCATATTTTGGAATTTATCTTCCAGCTCAATTTCTTTGGCTACCGACACGCCGTCTTTGGTGATGGTAGGAGCGCCGTAGGATTTTTCTAAAATCACGTTACGGCCTTTAGGTCCTAAGGTCACTTTCACGGCATTGGCCAATACGTTGACGCCTTCAAGCATACGCACGCGGGCGTCGGTACCAAATTTTACTTCTTTCGCTGCCATATTCTTTTCCTATGATTTTCTAAAACGATGAACCAATTAAATAATTTATTTTCGAGCGTAACGAGCGTGGCGATTATTCGATAATGCCGTAAATTTCGCTCTCGTTCAGGATAAGCAGCTCTTCGCCGTCAACCTTGATGGTGTTAGAGCCTGAGTATTTACCAAACACCACTTTGTCTCCCACTTTCACCGCCATTGGAATGGTGTGGCCTTCGTTGGTAACGCGGCCCGTGCCCACGGCGACCACTTCGCCTTGATTGGGTTTTTCAGCGGCTGAACCTGGCAGCAAAATACCGCCTTTGGTGGTTTGCTCTTCTTCTTGACGGCGAACAACAACGCGATCATTTAACGGACGAATTTTCATCTGTAAGTTTCTCCAAGTTTTAGGTTCGATGGTAAGTAAATAAGAAGCCAATGCGAGTGCTTCAAAATCCAGTACAGCGCTCAATGGGGGCGAACGATTGGGCTTTCAAGGGCCGGGGTTTAATCTTCGCGCTTAAATTCCGCGTCGAGGACTTGTGGGCGGTGCTTGGGCAGCTCAGGTGGCCTAATGTCCTCTTCGCTGGCAAGGTCGGTGATGTCTTTTTCGCCGAAATTTGCGCGGTTATAAAAAGTTTGCGTCTGCCCTGATGCGAAAAACTTGCGCGCCACCAGGCCGACCATAATCTTACGCACCCAAGGCAACAGCATTACCAAGCCAAAAGCACTGGTGATAAAACCCGGAATAATCAGCAACACACCCGCCACGCCCAAAAGCACACCCTGCGCCAGCTCACGCGCAGGTAACGCGCCTTGCTGCAAGCGGGAACGCATACTGGCTAGCGTGATAAAGCCCTGCACGCGCAGCACCATCATCCCTAATATCGAGGACAGAAAAATCAAGCCGATGACCGCCAGCGCGCCAATCTTAGCGCCCACTTTAATGAACACCACTAGCTCTAAAATGGGCAGCAGAATAAAAATAAAAAATAACGGCACGGATTCCCCCCTTATGCCTAAAAGCAAACAGCGAGCTGACATTCGCTGTTTTATGGGGGCAAGAGAGGAAATATCAAGGTCTTAGCCGACTTGCAGCTCGGCCACTTCGGGGAATTTCTTTTGCCAATCCTCAATCAGATAGGTTTGATCGATATCCCAAGGGTGAAAGCCTGTTTTGAAAAACAAGCGCATGGAATGCAAATTATCGCGCAGCACGCCTTTTTTGCCCCAGAAAAAGTGCGTCGCTTCGATCCACTCACGCAGGCTGGGGAAATGTTTTTGCGACCACAGGCACAATACTTGGTAATAAGCGATGCGTGAAAACAGCCCGATAATGGAAATAAACATCACACGCTTGCGCAAAGTTTCGTTATTGACCTTCAAGCGATACAAGTCAAAAGCCACGGCCTTGTGCTCGATTTCCTCCACCGCATGCCAGATCAGCATGTTGCGAATGGTGGGGTCTACCTTGTCAAAAATTTCGGGGTTCTTCAGCAAAAACTCCGCCATCGAAGCGGTGAAATGCTCCATCGCCACAGTCAATGCCAACTGGCGCTTGCGCCCCAATTTCGTTTTCAGCCAAACAATACGGCGCTGCAAGCGCGCGGTAATGGCGTCCATGGGAAAACCCATATCGTTGATGGCTTTATTTAACCCTTCATGTGACATACCGTGATGCGCTTCTTGGCCGATAAAGCCGCGAATCTGTGCCAGCAATACGGGGTCTTGAACTTCGTTTTGATAATTACGCACCGAGTGAATAAAAAAGCGCTCACCGTCGGGAAAGAGCGCCGACAACGCGTAAAAGAAGGTACTGATCAAGGAATTATCATTGAAACTGTACTGGTTTAACGGGGTTTCGGTATCAAATTTCATGCGCCTAGGCTTGATATCGACTTGGATATTATTTTTTTTGTAAGTCATGGTAACGCTCCTTTAGTGGCCAGAAAAAACACTCTGGCAGGGGGCATTACTATGGCACAGCACCTTTTAGAAGGAAGGTGCGCAACCGACAATAGCAGGCATAAAAAAACGGCCAACTTGGCCGTTTTGCGCTCAAGACAACTGTAAATGC
>JAYRHO010000216.1:0-11883 GCA_041907245.1 Saccharospirillaceae bacterium | reverse complement strand
TAGCAGAGATTTTTTCGATGCCAGTAATACGGCTGCCTTGCCCCCACACCGGTTTGTAGCCCATCAAGGCAAAGGCCTGAGCTTCCAGCATGCCCAAATGGCGCATGGTTTCCACTGACCATAAAGTGAACGCCAGCTTGGTGGGGTAAGTGCCATTTTGAGCTTTGTGCTGCTCCAGTAATTGCTCGGCGGCTTTTTTGCCCGCTTCCCAAGCTTCAGGCGTAGGGATGCGTGAAGGATCAAAGCCATAGAGGTTGCGACCTGTGGGCAAGGTATCGGGGTTTTTAATCGGGTCGCCACCGTAAGAAGTGGGCACATAGCGGCCTTCTAGGGCAGTGAAAAAGCCATTGAGCTCTTGGTTTTCGCTCAAAAGTTTCCAATAGTTGCGACCCTGCTCAACGAAAGGTTTCAGCTTGGCATGATTTTCCGCTTGGCCTTGGCGAATGTGTGCATCCAGCCATTTCCACAGCTCGCCTTGTTTAAATTTTTCATAATCCATTGCCACCAATTCTTTGGGCTCATCGATATTTTTCGGCCAGTTTTTGCGTGATTTATAAAAGGCCTCTAAAAATTTTTCGCCGAGCATTTGCTGCACAGTAAAAAGGCGCAAATCGCTGTCGTGCGCCACGCCAAAGCGTGCTAATCCCAAGGGCTGATTGGCCAAGGCAATATCATGCAAGTGAACATGCAGCTTATCAACGCTGTCTTTAAAGTCGTTCTTGGTTAAATCCAGATTTAAATCTTTATCCAGTTTTAATTCGGCGGCTTTTTCTTTAATGCTTTTTTGCGTTTGGTTTTTCACTTCACCGTCGGTGATGTTGAGCCATTGATGCAGTAATTCATGCAGATGCGACAATTCTGTGTGTAAACCCGCAGGACCAAAGGCAGGCGTATTGTGGCTTACCGTCACCGCACGGCCACGGCGCTTGGTTTGCAGCGCTTCGCCTATGTTGTCCACTATGTAGGGGTAAATCACGGGAATATCACCGATGGTCAGCATGGGATCATCAAGCCTATCGAGGCCACGCTCTTTGCCTGGCTGCCACTCTTGTGAACCGTGCGTACCAAAGTGCACCACAGCATGGACTTTAGCGGTATTTTTTAGCCACAAATACGTGGCCAAATAGCTGTGCGAAGGCGGCGTTTTGGTGTCGTGATAGAGCTGCTTTTCTTTATCGGCTTCACGCTCGGAGCGCGGTGGCTGCGGCATAATGTATTGGTTGCCAAGTTTTAACGCAGGAATAGCAAAATAATTCTCACCCGCTACTTTTAAACTGGCTTTTTCAGGCGCGCCCCAACGCTCGTTAATACGATTTTGCACCGATTTTGGCAGCGTATGAAACCAAGCCAAGTACTCCTTCACTGGAAGTTTGCCTGCTTTATTTTGCTTAATCAGTTCGGCCAGTTTTTCAGGACGATAAAAAGGCGCAAGCAGCGAAGTCAGCTCGTCGATTAACTCTTGCTCTTTTAACGTCTTGACCTCATAACCGCGCGCTTGATAGTCCGCCAATAAGGTTTCTAAACTGCGTGGCACATTTAAAAAAGACGCGCCTAAATTCTTTTCACCGGGTGGGTAGTTGTAAAATAAAATCGCGGTTTTTACGTCTTTGTGGCTGGTAAGCTTTAACTGCGCCAAATTCATCGCTTTATTCACCACCGCATCGACTTGGCGTTCTATCGGCTCTTGGCTGTCGTTTTTATTACTGGCAGAGATCACCACTGGGTCCATTAAACCTGCGTATTCAGGCTCGGATAAATAAAACGGAATATCCATGGGCGTTAAGCCAATGTTGTCTTTTTCCCAAGCCGCCACATCGCCTTGGTGGTAGTTAATGGTTTGCAAAACCGATGCACCCAGCGCTTCAAGCTCTTCTTTGCGCCCTGCGGAATTGAGCATGATTTGCTGATTGATCAGTACATCCAGGCGCGCTTTGCCTTGGTAGGTTACTAGGCTCGTTATTTCGCCGCTTTTCATCGCCGAAGCGTAAATGGGCAGCACCAAAGCACCGCGCTTTTCCAGCTTTTCAATTAAATTATCTAAAGGCGCAGTTAAGCCCGAGTCCATATAAGATTTATGAAATAAAATACCAATAACAGGCGTATTTTCAGGCAAAAGACTGGGAGTTTTATCTGTGCTTTTACTCATTGCCGCACCGACTTTGGCCATTAATTTGGAGGCTCCTGTTAAGCCATCGGGCTTGGCGGCGGTCGTGGTATTGACGATTTTCCCCGTTTTCTTAAAAACTAAAAAATCTTTCAAGCTGGTGAAAACTTCGCTGTGGGCGCTGGGGTGGTAAATGGCCGCCTCTGGGTAAATTTTAGGCGCAGCACACTGAGCTTTTTGCTGGATGAGATGCGCTTTGAGCGTGCAAAAATAACCGCTGTAATTGTGCTTGCCGCCGTTTGAGTAATAAACGCCCAGCTGCTGCACCAATTCCTCGGGCAACTTGTGGCTTTGATTGCCATCACGCTTGAGCCACAGCCAAGGAAATTCGGTATTTTTTAAGCTGGGTAACAGCTGAGTTTGCAGCATCGCCACGGCGGGGCCGTAAGCGGCATCGATGGCTAAAAAGTCGTAGCCCTTGAGCTGTTCGGGCGTGAGGCTGGCTTGGTTATCCAGCATTTTGATATCTAAGGTCAACCCTTGCTCTTTGGCTAAAGGTTGCAGCATTTCCAGCTTACCAAGCTGTACCGGAGCTGCGCCAACAAGTAACACTTTAGGAGCCGCCCAGCTCAGCGAACTGAGCAGCATAAGGCCAGCCAATACCAATTTTTTCATATCAAACCTTGGGGAATATCTGGGGCTGGCTTGAGCGAACTCTGGCTGGCATGAACGATAGTTTTTAACGAATGGTAATCTTAATGATAAGTACTATCAGTTGCAATAATTACAAAGAGATAGCACCAAGAAAATACTCGCCGCCCTAGCCGCTTGCGTTTAAGCAACCAAGGCGGCAGCGGCTTTATTTAGCCGCAGCAGGCGCGACATCAAAGTCGAAGGTGTAAATCCCTTCGGCAATGCTGCTTAGGTGCACTCGCGCGTAGCTTGCGCCCTCGCCTGAGCGCAGCAACACGCCACGGTGCGGGTTGGCGCTAAACACAAATGAAGACAGTAAGGGTTTACCAGTAAAAGTGAAAAAGCCGTAGTCCTGCTTCACCTCAAGCGGAGGATTCATGACTAGGTCTATGGGCGCTGGGTTAAGCGCCGATACCAGCACATCCGTTTTCCAGTCAGAGGCTTTTTTCGGTGTACTCCAGTTGCTTTGATTGGTCAGCATGGCCTGTGCTTGGGCAATCAACGCTTCATCTTGCAAAGAGTCGAAATCTGGGTTGCCCTCGGCATCGTAAAAGCCCATAAATTTCTGCGCTAAATGAGTGCCAACTTTGCCAGAGTTTGTGCCTGCGCTTGAAGCACCGCTGTTGGTGATGATTTTGTAGCGGTTAAAGGCTAAGTGCCAGGTGCCTTCTTTGCTGCTGACTTGGCCAGTGCTTAGGTCAAAGTAAGTCCAACTGGTGTAGGAGCGAGCATCCACCGAAACGGTTTTAACCTCGCTGACATTGGCTAAGTTCACATAATTGAGCGTTAGGTTTCCTGAGGCGCTGTTGGTGTAGTAATCAACGACTTGCAAAGCATAAATATCTGCACCGGTGGCGCTGTATTTTTTGCTCTTATCGGTGGTAACCAACATCACGGGGTAGGTGGGATAAATCGTATAAACCGCTTCTTCAAAGGCGAACACTTCACCGCCATAAGGGTTGTCGCTGGCAAAGGCGTTGCCCATGCTGTCGGTGACAAACATTGGCCCAAGCAGTTGGTTGCCGTCGGGTGAATTTTTGGTATCTGGCAGAGCACTTAGTTGATCCCAGCTGAATCTAAAGGGGCTGCCCAACGCACCACCACCGCCTGCATCGAGCGGGCTGCTGTTGGTGAAGAATTTGGGGTAATCACGCGAGCCGTCGCCCTGCGTCAGTTTCATATCCCAAGCCTTGCCTTCGCAAGCCACAGCGCTGTTGGCGTCAAAATCGAAGCACTCGACCATATTGGCGCTGGGCTTTACTTTCCACTGCGCACTTTTGCAGAAAGTACCCGCGCAATCCGTTGGCTCGGTAGGATTCGTAGGATTCGTAGGATTCGTTGGATTCGTTGGATTCGTTGGATTCGTTGGATTCGTTGGATTCGTTGGATTCGTTGAATCGGTGGATTCATGTGAACTGCCGCCACAGCCAGAAAGCAGTAAGGCAGCGCTAAGCACAAGGGCAGATTGAAAAGGAGAGAGCATGGTTTTTTCCTTAAAAGAGAGTTATCGACATTTGGCGATAGACCTGCCCTAATTCCCGGCGGTCTTGGCTAGACTGGCACTGCCCCAGTGAACCTTGGTGCAGTGCCCTGCGAAAAGTTATTTAGCCGCAGCAGGCGCGACATCAAAGTCGAAGGTGTAAATCCCATCAACAATGCTGCTTAGGTGCACACGAGCATAGCTTGAGCCCTCACCTGAGCGCAGCAACACACCGCGTTCGGGGTTGGCACCAAAGCTGTGATTCGCATGACCGTCAATGCCGACGTAATAGCTGTAAAAACCGTAATCCAGCTGCATGCGTGCAGGCGGAGCCATTTCACCCACGCTCTTATAGGCAGGGTTTAATGCCGATTTAAGCGTGTCTTTTTGCCATTTATTCGCGGCACTGGGCGTGGCCCAAGCGCTGTTGCTGGTCAGTAAGTTTTTAGTCGCTGCAATTAAAGTGGCATCGCTTAATTTATCGACCAACACCTTCCCTGAGGCATCGTAGAAATCGGCAACCTTTTGCGCTTCAAAACTGCCTACCGTACCCGTTCCTGTTGCGCCACTGTTGGTGACAATGTTGTAACGATTAAAACCTAAATGCCAAGCCGCCTCTTTAGCAACGATCGTGCCCGTACCAAGATCCAAATACGCCCAGCCATCTTTGGCGTTGATTGAAATTTCTTTTACCGCATCGGCTGAAGCCATTTCGGATAATTTCACATAAGCCAGTTTAGGATATCCCGATTCACTGCCCGTGCTGCCACCGTAATAATCCACCAATTGCACCGCATAAATATCGGAGCTATCGGCGCTATAGGGCTCCGTATTTTTACTGGTGATTAAATACACCGAACGCTTAGAAAGCATTTTTTGATTGGTGTATTCAAAAGCGCCGTAAGTGCCCGATCCAGAAAAGCCGTTGTTCATGCTATCCATCACAAACATCGGCCCTAAAATCGGTTGATTTTTATTATCCAAAGTTGCATTGGGAAATTTTTGTAAATCCTCCCAGCTGTAATTAAAGGTATCGCCCAGCGCACCGCCTTTGCCTGCACTTAATGGGCCGCTGTTGGTATAAAACTGTGGTGTTGCACGCGAGCCACTCCCCATCACCAATTTCATATCCCAAGCACCGCCCTCACAGGCAACGTCTTTGTTGCTATCAAAATCAAAGCAAGTAGTTTCCCCCGCTTTAGGCGTAATAGCCCACTGTGCTTTGGCGCTAAAGCTTTGCTCTACCTTTGTGCTGGGAGTGTCCTTGTCTGTGGTGTTTTTGTTATCCGATGCACCACCGCACGCGGCCAGTGGTATCGCCGCCAGCAAAGGCCAGCTTCATTTTAATTGGTGTTTCATATCCTTCTCCTTAGGTTAGAAAAAATCGGTTTGCAGCTGCAAACCAAGGTAAATAAAGCGCCCTGCTATGGGGCCAAAATCGGTGCCTGAATTAAAATCACGCTGCTGATTTCCAAGATTATCCACACCTGCAAAGGTGCTAAGGCTTGGCGAAATTTGATAACTGGTTTTTACGTCCAGCGTCAGCCATTGCGGCGACCAAACGCGTGGCGAACTTTGTGCAAGCTCTCGGCTTTGATAGCGGCTGCGCACGCCGACCTGCCAAGCATTGGTCAGCTGCATATCCAGCCCCACGCGCGCTATGTGCTCGGGTTTTTGGGTGAGCTTTTCACCCGTGGTTTTATTTTTGGCTTGAGTGTAAGTATGAGAAAAATTGACGCGTAAAAAATCCAACAGCTGTTGCTGATACAGACTCTCTATGCCGTAGGTCTGCGCGCTGTCGATATTTTGATAACGATAGGCTGCGGCACCATTGACTGTGCCAAAGCTGTTTTTATCGGTTTGAATTAAATCTTGAATATCGTTGTAAAACGCATTGATATCGACGCTGTGTTGCGCACTGATTTGCCACAATACGCCTGCTTGATAGCTGACCGAAGTTTCCGGATTTAAATCGGGATTACCCAAAACCACATAACCAATTGAAGAATGGTCGAAGGTGTAATAACGCTCTTTTAAATTCGGCACGCGATAGCCCGTACCCACACTGGCACGCAGCAAAACTTGCTGGTCATGGGCTTCAAAGATGCGATATTTCAGCGCCGCCTTGGGTGAGCTGTGCAGGCCAAAATCCGAATCGTTTTGCACCCGAAGCCCCAGCACCAGCTCACCATTTTCAGAGAAAAAATAATCGTCCTGCACAAAGACCTCGTCATTTTCGCGCTCGGCTTGGCCGCTGCGGCCAATTTCCGCTACGCCATCTTTAAATTGCGTCAAACGTTCGCGGCGCAGGTCGCTGCCAATTTGCCATTGGTGGCGAGTCATACCTAAAAAAGTGCTGGGTAAATCCCATTGCAGCGAGACAAAATCCGTATCCACACTCATAGCGCGCACATCAAAGGGCACATAGCCAAGATTTTGTTTGTAGGAGTCGCTTTGATAACGCTCGATTAAAGATTTGGCGGTAAATTGCCCGCCATTTGCAAAAGCATAACCACCCGCGACATTAAAACGCTGGCGCTCAATGCTTTCGTATTTATTGGAAAAACGATTGTTTTCTTGGTGCAACCACTGCTTGTCGTTTTCTTTAAACTGCTGCACCTCGGCCGCTAAAAAAGCGCCGTCTTGAATACGCCAAGTGAGCTGGCCTGCGTACTGAGTGCGCTCGCTGTCATCGCCTTGGCGCACCCAGGTGCTGGGGTTGGCATCAAAGCCTTGGTTATTGCGCACATCAGCCGACAGCCGCGCCTTCAGTGTTTGATTGCCGCCTTCTAGGCTGGCACTGGCGTGATGCTGGGCGATATCGCTGGTTCTTTCGCCGATATTTTGCTTGCCATAGCTGCCTGCGTCGTAGCTTAGGGTGCTGCGCAGTCCCGCCTCGGCTTGGCGGGTGATGATATTGATCACGCCACCCATGGCCGACGAGCCGTACTGCGCCGAAGCCGCGCCCTTGATGATTTCGATGCGCTCGATATCGGCCACCGCCAGCTGATTCAAATCCACCGACGAACCCGTGCTGGCCGCAAGCGGCATGCCGTCGATCAGAATCAATAATTGGTCGCTGCTTAGCCCCTGTAGGCTGGCCTCATAGCCCGATTTGCCGTGAATCTCACGCAGCTGCAAACCTGGGACGTTTTCTAGGGCTTCTTTAAGAGAGCGGGCATGAATGCGATCCAGCTCATGGCGGCTGACCACTTCGGTGCGGACGGGGGTATCGTTTAAGGCACGCTCGATGCGCGTGGCCGACACCACCAGTGTGTCCAATTCGGCGGCGTTCTGGGCGGTGGCAGGGAGGGAAAGTACGCAGGCCAGCACTAAGGCGATTTTATTCATGCAAAGACTCAGACAACAAGCAGATTACTGGCTGGCTGAGAACAATCTTGGCTGGCTAGGTGAATAGGCTGCGAATCTTAATGATAAACAATATCATTTGCAAGATGGACGCAGGGCGCAGATTACAACTTAAATTGCAGCACTAGGGCATTTAGGCTTTCGGCTAGGCGTGCCAGTTCTTGGCTTGCGGCGTTGGTTTGGTTCGCGCCTGCCGAGGTTTGGAAAGACAAGTCCCGAATCATCACCAGATTTTTATCCACCTCAATGGCGGCCGTGGATTGCTGTTCGGCGGCGCTGGCAATGCTGAGGTTTTGGCCACTGATCTGGTCGATAATCTGCACGATATCCCGTAGCGCACGCCCCATTTCGCCCGAGGTGCTGATGGTTTGGTTCGCCCACTGGCTGCTTATGTGCATGTTGCCGACCGCGCTGTCTGTGGCCTGCTGCACTTTGGCAATCATACGCTCGATTTCCGCCGTCGATTCTTGCGTGCGGTGCGCCAGCGTGCGCACTTCGGCGGCCACCACGGCAAAGCCTCGGCCACTCTCCCCTGCCCGTGCGGCTTCGATGGCGGCGTTCAAGGCCAGCAAGTTGGTTTGCTCGGCAATGGCGCGAATGACATCCACCACCCCGCTGATGTCCTTCACATTGCCCGCAAGCTCGGTGATGCCTTGGCTGGTTTTGGTGATTTCGCCAACCAAATTGTGGATGGTAGCGGTGGTTTCATTGAGCTTATCTTGCCCGTCACGCGCCTTGCTGTTGGCTTGCTCGGAATTGGCCGAGGTCGCAGCGGCATGACTGGCAACGTCTTGTACGGCGGTGGTCAGCTCGGTCACAGCGGTGGCCGCTTGCGTCACCTGATCGTTTTGCTTGGTGATGATGCCTGTCGCCTCTTGCGTCACCGAACTGAGCTCCTCGGAGGTGGCGGCTAGGTGCTGCGACGAGTCGGAAATTTGCACCAAGGTGTCGTGCAGCTGCCTTTGCATCTGCGCCAACGCATGCAGCATGGCGGCGGCTTCGTCCTCGCCCTCATCCACTATGGGCTGACGCAAATCCCCTGTGGCAATGCGCTGCGCATGACTTACGGCTAAGTGCATGGGCGCGATAATGCTGCGGCTAAACAGCCCCGCCAGCACCACAATGGCCAGCACACTGCCCCCTAAAACTAGGCTGATACCCAGCATGGCGCGGTCGTTGATGGCTTTTGCGCGGGCGGCGGTTTGTTGTGCCAAAGCGGTTTCGTAGGCGGTCAGCTCTTCTAAGGCTTTAATTAACCCTTCACTGACGGGGCGCATTTTCGTGCTGCGCAATGCCACCGCCTCGTCGATTTGCCCTTGGGCATAGAGGCTCAGCCATTGCGCCAAATGCTCATCGTAACGGGCTTTGTATTCTTTGATTTCCTGTAATAAGTCCTGGCCCTTTTCGGTGCTAACGAGCGCTTCCAGCTTTCTATAATTTTCAGCGTAAGAGCGCTCGGTACTTTGCAAACGCTCTTTGGCTCTGTCTGCGTCGTAAGCCGTTTTTGAGACCACCGCATCCAAAGCGTGCAAGCGGATATTTAATAAATCACGGCGCACTTCCCCCGCTGTGGTCACTTGCGCCAAGCGCAAATACCCCAGCTCCTCCGTGCTTTGATACAGATTGTGAATTTGCACCAGCGCGTACAGCCCAATACCCAAAGCCAAAAGCCCCATTAGGCCAAACATTAAAATGGAGCGCGGTGCAATTTTTAAACGGCGTAACATGCTTCTATTTCTCAATACGCGGCCTGCTTGGCCTGTGATAAACCCTTGATTGTCGCGCGCATGATAATAATATGGCGTGAAATGCCTATCTGCATTCTGTTAACAAAGGTAGGGTTTTTGTATTGAGCTGTATTGAACCGTTACGTTTCTTTGAGCAAACGTACCAAAATTGACTTGCGTCATACCAAGTGAGTAGCCCACCCACTCACAAAGGCGCAGCTGCTTTGCTGGGTGAGTTTTTGACACTGGGCGACAAGGGCTTGGGGCTGTAAAAACGGGCGGCACTGAAATAGTGCCTGCCCATTAAGTGCCACAAAAAGTTTGAGTGACGCGCTCGTGGCTACGCGCGGGCGTGCAGTATTTTTGTGTTAAATCACGTTTTTCATAGGGTGTTTGCAGCTCTTTCAATAGCGCATGAAAGGGCTGCATATCGCCTTGCTCTTGGGCGCTATTGAGCGCTTGTTCCACTAAATGATTGCGCGGGATCACCCAAGGGTTGTGCTGGCTCATAAGCGTTAAAGCCTGCGGCCTATCGTTACCCACGCGCGCGCGCCAACGTGCGTGCCAAGCCTGAAGCTCTGGATGTTGCCACGCGCCGTCTTTAGGCAGGTCAATACTCATCAGCTGCAAGTGCGCGTTGGTGTAATCCAGCTTGGCGTGCTGAAGCTGCGCGAGCCAGTCTTCGACCAGCTGTGCGTCTTCTGGCTGTTCACCAAGCAAACCCAATTTGCCGCGCATCATGTTTAGCCAAGCCTGCTGAAACTCTGAATTAAATTTCTCTAGCACCTCGGTAGCCAGTGTTACTGCACGAGCAGGCGCTGGGTCTATCGCAGGCAGCAGCGCTTCGGCCAAACGGCTGAGATTCCACAGGGTAATGCTGGGCTGCGCGCCAAAGGCATAGCGGCCACGGCGGTCGATGGAGCTAAATACCGTGGCTTCGTCGTACTCCTCCATAAAGGCGCAGGGGCCAAAGTCGATCGCTTCGCCGCTGATGGTGACGTTATCGGTATTGAGCACACCATGGACAAAACCTAGGCGCTGCCAATGCACCACCAGCGTAATTTGCGCTTGCATCACCGCCTGCAAAAACGCCAAGGCAGGGTTTGGGGCGTCTTTAAGTTCTGGGTAATGGCGTGCAAGGGCGTAGTTCAACAGCGCAGGCAAGAGGCTGTTATCTTCGTGCCAAGCCGCGAATTGGAACGTACCTACGCGTAGGTGCGAAGCGGCTACACGCACCGCAATCGCCCCAGGCAGAGGTTCTTCGCGCAGCACTTGTTCGCCCGTTTTCACCACCGCCAAGGTGCGCGTACTGGGCACGCCCAACGCGTGCAAGGCTTCGCTAATCAGGTATTCACGCAGCATGGGAGCAAGCGCGGCGCGGCCATCGCCACCGCGTGAAAAAGGCGTGCGTCCTGCGCCTTTTAGCTGAATATCCCACAGCTTGCCGTCCGTGCCGCGCTGCTCGCCAAGAAGCACCGCGCGGCCATCGCCCAGCCTTGCAGCATGGCCAAACTGATGACCCGCGTAAGCCTGCGCCAGAGGCTGGCTGCCTTGGGCGATGTGATTGCCGCTCAATACCGCCAAGGCCTCGGCGTGGGCTAAATCCTCCAAGCCCAACTGCATCACCAACGGCTGGTTAAAAAGCAGCAGCTCAGGTGCGGCCACGGGCGTAGCGGCAACAGCCGCCCACAGTGCGGCGGGCAAGTTGCGGTAGCTGTGATCAAAATGAAACAAAGGAGCCTCTCAGTGCGCTTTTACTTAACAGCGTCAATAAGCCAAGTTTTAGACTTCGCCTATATAAGGGCAACCAAAAGGCTTACAAGACTCGGGGCGTCTTAATGCGCGATGGGCTTAAAACCTGCGTCATCAAAATACTGGCCGTACTGATTGACGGCTTGCAACACTTGCACTGCGCCTGTCATCGGCTTGTCGTCTGCTTTCATGTGCTGCGCGCCACTGAGTAGCTGCGCCACGACAATATGCAGCTGGGCATCGGCCGCCTCGGGCAGCTGGCAATTTTGCACAATCTGCTCCACTTCCTGCTCGATAAGCTGCGCCAAAGCTTGGTATTGCTGCGGGCTAAATTGGCGCCGATGGATGGCATCGAGCTTGCTGGCAAGAGCTTGGCGAATGGCCGCCATCGACTGGCGCAAGGGCGCATCGGTCACCCATTTTTGGCCATGATTCAGGCTTAAAGTCGCCGCGCTTGTCTGATGCTCGGCATGATGTTGAGAGTGTTGATGGGCAGTTTCAGCCGCAACCAGCGCACTGCCAGACAGCAAAGTAAGGGGCAAAACCAATTTTAATAAGTGCATAGCGAGCCTCGTAGCGTGGTGAAATGTGCTTGACTTCATTCAGTCTAAAATAAGATAGTAATAACTTACTATCTTTTTGAGAAAACTCAAGATGAGCGAAGCAAGCAAAACGCTCAAAGCCGACGAAAGACGCAATCTGACTGTGCAAACCGTTATCGAACTGGCCAGCGAGCAAAACCCCAGCGAAATTTCCAC
>JAYRHO010000215.1:0-2818 GCA_041907245.1 Saccharospirillaceae bacterium | reverse complement strand
GGGTTATTGACAGGTGGCGACGATTTTAAATATCAGGCGGCTTTACTGCGTAAAAATCCTGAAATAATTATATCGACCACAGGCCGTTTGGTGGATCACATCAAACGCGGCAGTGCCAAGCTTGGTGATTTGGAGTTTTTGGTACTCGATGAAGCCGATCGCATGCTCGATATGGGCTTTCGCGAAGATTTGGAATTTATTGTTGATCACTGCGCGAAAGAGCGGCAGACGTTTTTGTTATCTGCAACCCTACGTCACGATGGTATTGGCCGCATTGCAAAAGCCATGTTGCGTGAACCTGAGGTGATAACCACCCGTGCCGCCCAAGAACAGCATGAATTTATTAAGCAGCAATATATTTTAGCCGACGACAACGCCCATAAAGATCGGCTGCTCACCTGGCTGTTAGCCAATGAAATTTTTGAAAAGGCCATTATTTTTGTCAATAAACGCATCGAGGTTGAGCGTTTGCAGGAATTTCTGCGCCGCCACCGCAATGATATTGCTATGTTACACGGTGAAATGTCGCAAGATGAGCGTAATTATGTGATGCAGGCCTTGCGTGAGGGTAAACGCAAAGTGCTGGTTGCAACCGACGTGGCCGCTCGTGGTTTGGATGTCGAAGGCATGGATCTGGTGGTGAACTACGATTTGGCGCGCAAGGGCGATGAATACGTGCATCGTATTGGTCGTACGGGGCGCGCGGGAAAATCAGGTTTGGCGATTTCTTTGATTGCCGCGCACGAGTGGAATTTAAAAGCCTCTATCGAGCGTTATTTAGAGCAGCAGATGGAGTCGCGCCAAATCAAAGCTCTGAAGGCTATTTATACCGGCCCTAAAAAATTGAAAGCATCGGGTAAAGCCGCAGGTCCTAAGAAAAAACCGAAAGATAAAAAAGCCGAAAATAAAAAGCCGCTCGTGGCCAAGAAAAAAACAGGGCCGCGTCCAAGCAAACCCAAAGAGGCAAAACCCACCAATTTAATGGATGAAGCGGGTTTTGCACCAATTCGTAAAATAAAAAGCAGTGAATAAGGCTAGGCCTTATTCACCAAAACGTCCTGAGTTGTAATCGTGAATAGCCTGCTCAATTTCGGCATGGCTGTTCATCACAAAAGGCCCGTAATGGACAATTTTCTCCTTAATGGGCGTTCCCATCAGCACGATCACTCGTGCGCCATTGCGGCTGCTGAGCTTGATCTCATCGGCCTGCGAAAAAACCACTAACGATTTTTCAGGCGCTTGGGGTGAGGTGTCGATGACGCCTTGATATTGTTTAACCAATACGCGCTGATCGGCGCGCGTGCTGAGCGTCAAACTCACGCCTGCATCCAAATGAATATCCAAATAGCCCGCTTCTGCGGCTAAATCTTGCAACGGCCCTTGCAGCTGTTGCCCTGCGATTTTCCAAGAGCCTGCAATGGCGCGTACTTTTACGCCTTCTAAATGCAGTTCGGGAATTTCTTGGCTTTCGATATCTCGGTATTTAGGCGCGAGCATTTTTTGCGCAGCAGGCAGGTTAATCCACAACTGAAAGCCTTGTAGTTTATCCAGCTCACGCGCGGGCATTTCGCTGTGAATAATGCCGCGCCCTGCGGACATCCACTGCGCGCCGCCGCTGTGAATCATGCCTTTGTTCCCTATATGATCTTGGTGCTCCAGTGAGCCATGCAGTAAATAGCTCAGTGTTTCCATGCCACGGTGCGGGTGGGCTGGAAAACCTGCAATGTAATCGTTTTCGTTGCTGGAGGCGAATTCATCCAGCATCAAAAATGGATCGGTGAGCGGCTCATCGAACATGGCTACGCGGCTAAGCTTAACGCCTGCGCCGTCGGATGCACTGTGACTTGGGATAATTTTTACTAATTGCGCAGACATAACAGCCTCCATAAAGAATGGCGTTACTTTAGCGCAAAGAATCATCGAAAATGAGCGGTATTATTCGCAATTATTATTCGATTTAGACGGAAGATTGTGCCGCGACCTGTTCGTCCAGCCCTGTGATAATGGCTTCTTTTAAGGTTTGGCAGGCCTGAGCATCGGTATAGGGCAAGCCTTGAGCATTGAGCAGATAAAAAATATCCGCAACGCGTTCGCCCTCGGTCAGAATTTTTGCGGCCTGAATTTGTGCGCCAAAGCGCGCAAAAATAGCCCCCATGCGCGCCAGTAAGCCTGGGCGGTCAGCGGCGATCACTTCCACCTTGGTGCAATTTAAAAAAGTGTCGGTGCTCATCTGTACCTGAGTTTCGACCTTAAATTGTTTTAAGGCGCGCGGGGTGCGTCTTTTAATAATAGTGCTGTAGTTTTCGGGGGTGGCGAGCGCATTTTTAAGCGTGGTTTGAATTTGGCTAAGGCGATCAGCATGTGTAATGGGCTGATTATATTCATCCAAAACCACATAGGTATCCACCACGTTGCGCTCAATTTCGGAAGTCATAATGCGCGCATCTTGGATATTTAAATTCAACTGATCGAGCGTTGCCGTGGTTGCGGCAAACAGATTGATTTGATCCTTCATAAAAATAAAAATCTGCGTCGCCCCTTCGTAGGCTTGGGTCGAAGTGGGGCGAATAGCAACGAGCGGCTCCGAGTTGTCACCGTGTTGAAAAATCATTTCGGTATGCCAAACAATATCCGCCACACTTTCGCGAATAAAATAATCGGCGTTGGCGCTGCCCCAAATAGCTCGGACGGTGCTTTCATCAATGCCTTTTTGTTGCAATTCGAGCAGGGCGCGCGCTTGAGTTTGCTCAATGTGTTCTTCGCTACTAAGCGGATTATCCAGCCCGCGCTCCAGCGCCTTTAAGGTGTGACGATAGAG
>JAYRHO010000214.1:0-2057 GCA_041907245.1 Saccharospirillaceae bacterium | reverse complement strand
CTGCACCTAATTTTTCGGCCAGCTGCAAAAAGCCCAGCTCTTCATGCAGGTTAAAACCCACCCCTAAATTCAACAAAGCAAACAAGCCGATGGTATTGGACGCCTCCCAAGGCTCTGGCGTATAGCGATTTAATTTAAGCTCCAGCGGCATACGATCTTGGTGCGTGGCCATATAGGCATTCACGCCCTTGGCAAAGGACTCCAAATAGCGTCGCAGTTCGGGGCTTAGGGTGTTAAAACGCTCCTCGATAATTTGCGGTACGCCCAAGGTGCGCATGTAAATATCCATGCTCAGCGCCGCCTCGCCCGCCATTTCCGACAAGCGCCCGCGCGCCAATAAATTCATCGACACCATTTGCGCCAAACGATCTTCGGCAGTGGCGTAACCCACGGCAAAGGTTAAATCTTCGGTGTTTTTCGCTTCGATAAAGGGCACGCCGTATTCATCGCGACGAATGCTAACAGGCTCAGATAAGCCATCAAGTTTGACCACGCCTGTGGGCGCATCGAGGTTTTTGCTGGCAATGTGATTAAACAGCGTACTGCAACCACTTAGGCCAATACTGGCCAATAAAACACTTAAACCTAAGAGAGACTTTTTCATAATTATTTTGGCTCTTGAATAAAAGGAGTGGGCGATTATGCAGGAAAAAAAAGCGCTAAACCACTTCGGCGCAAGCCACGGCGCTGCTCCACGCCCATTGAAAGTTATAACCACCCAGCCAGCCGGTGACATCCACCACTTCACCAATAAAAAATAAACCTGGGTGCTTTAGCGACTCCAGGGTTTTGGAAGACAGCTCATGGGTATCCACGCCCCCCAAGGCCACTTCGGCGGTGCGATAGCCTTCTGTGCCTGCGGGTTTAATTGGCCATGCATTTAACGCATCGCCCAAGGCGTCCATATCCTTGCCATTTAATGCGGCCAAATTTTTTTCTAAATAAGGCGTATTTTTTAGCCAGTGCTCGGCAAATTTTTGCGTAGTCAGCTCGGCCAAATAATTTTTAAGCAACAATTTCGGGCGAACATGCTGCTCTTTACGCAAGGCTTGCGCGACCTCAAGCCCGGGGATGAGATCCACGCTTAAGCTTTCCCCTTCTTGCCAGTATGAGGATATTTGCAGCATGGCAGGGCCGCTTAAACCACGATGGGTAAAGAGCATATCGTCGCAAAAGCTTTGGTTGCCCACAGTCACACAAACGGGCAAAGCCGTACCCGAAAGCTCGCTGCACAGGGCTTTGTAGTGATCGGTAATAATAAAAGGCACTAAGGCGGCGCGCGGGGCAATAACGTTTAAACCGAATTGCTGCGCCAGCTCATAGCCCCAAGCGCTGGCGCCCAAGGTCGGAATGGAAGGGCCGCCCGTGGCCACCACCAAAGACGCACACTGATATTCGCCCATGCTGGTTTTAAGTGAAAATCCCGCTGCGGTTTTTTCTACTTTTTGCACTGACGTATTGAGCTGAATGTGCGCGCCATAGAATGCGCATTCATCCAGCAGCATGTGCAAAATGACCTCGGCTTTGCCATCGCAAAATAATTGCCCGTCTTTTTTTTCGTGATACGCGATGCCGTATTTTTCCACCAGCGCAATAAAATCCCACTGGCTATAACGCTTTAACGCCGACTTACAAAAATGCGGATTTTGGCTTAGGTATTTTTTCGGCTCGATAAAATAATTGGTGAAATTACAGCGCCCGCCGCCCGACATCAGAATTTTTTTTCCTGCTTTATTGGCATGGTCTAAAACCTGCACGCTGCGCCCACGCGCGGCGGCCTTGGCTGCGCACATCAATCCCGATGCGCCTGCGCCTAAAATAATGACATCAGTTTTTTTCATGAGCGTGCATAAGCTAAGACTTCTTGGTACGCGCCTGCAAAGACCACGCGCTCTTGATACTGACTGTGCTGGTATTCGTACATAGGGTCGTAATATTCGCGCAGCAGCGCCACGATCCAATCTTCATGCCCACGGCAATCACCTAGGCTTAGCTGCAAGGTCAGGGCACTATCCAGCGTATTTTGCAACCGCTGATAGCGCTCGCCACCCAAACGT
>JAYRHO010000213.1:0-14499 GCA_041907245.1 Saccharospirillaceae bacterium | reverse complement strand
GCTGGTGTCGCCGTGATAGCCGTCTTTGATCACAGTGATGTCGATGTTTACGATGTCGCCTTTTTTGAGCAGATTGTCGTCACTGGGAATGCCGTGGCAGATCACATGATTAATAGAGGTGCAAATGGACTTAGGAAAACCGTGGTAGTTTAACGGTGCAGGAATGGCCTGTTGCACATTGACTATGTAGTCGTGGCAAATACGATCCAGCTCGCCTGTGGATACGCCAGGCTTAACGTAAGGGGCGATCATTTCCAGCACTTCGGCGGCCAGACGTCCTGCTACGCGCATTTTGGCGATTTCATCCGCCGTTTTAATAATCACACTCATTAAGAGGTACCTAAATAAAAGCAGCGCGCATTGTAAAGGGTGCGGCGCGGACTTTGTACTCTTTATGCAATTTTATCTTTTGCTGGTTTTGATTATGTAAAAGTGGTATAAAGCGCCCGCGAAAAATCGCAGGTGGAAAACACCTAAACACACACATCTACTTTGTAACCCAGCTGGGGTGCCTTTTAGGAGGTCAGCTTGGTGAGGTAGATGGAGGCCTAACCCAAACTTTAAGGTAATTAACATGGCACAAGTTAGTATGCGTGACCTGCTCAAAGCAGGCGTTCACTTCGGTCACCAAACCCGCTACTGGAACCCCAAAATGGGCAAGTACATCTTTGGTGCACGCAACAAAATTCATATCATCAACCTTGAGCACACCGTTCCTGCTTTGAACGATGCGCTGAAATTGGTTGAAGCCAAAGCCGCTCGCAACAACAAAGTGTTGTTCGTAGGTACCAAGCGCGCTGCGGGCAAAATCATGCAAGAACAAGCCGAACGCGCTGGTATGCCTTTCGTGGCACACCGCTGGTTGGGCGGTATGTTGACCAACTACAAAACCATTCGCCAATCCATCAAGCGCTTGCGCGACTTGGAAGTGCAAAGCAAAGACGGCACTTTTGATCAATTGACCAAAAAAGAAGCCCTGATGCGCACACGCGAAATGCAAAAATTAGAACTGTCTATCGGCGGTATCAAAGACATGGGCGGCCTGCCTGACATGCTGTTCGTGATCGACGTAGACCATGAGCGCATTGCCATTCAAGAAGCCAACAAACTGGGTATTCCTGTGGTTGGTATCGTGGACACCAACTCCAACCCAGACGGCGTAGACTACGTTATCCCTGGCAACGATGACGCCATTCGCGCTATCCAAATTTACGCTACCGCTATTGCCGATGCCGTTTTAGAAGGCAAAAGCCAAAGTGGCGTAGTCAGCGAATTTGTTGAAGTTGCCGAAGCGGCCTCAGAAAACGCTGCACAATAAGCCAGTGCACACTTAGAAAGGGGGCTTGCCCCCTTTTTTTAAGCCTAAGAAATTCAAGCTAAAAACGAGGAATCAAAATGTCAAACGTGACCCCTGCAATGGTAAAAGAGCTGCGCGAACGCACTGGCTTGGGCATGATCGAATGTAAGAAAGCTTTGGCCGAAGTTGACGGTAACATCGACTTGGCTATCGAAAACCTGCGTAAAAGCTCAGGTCTGAAAGCGGCGAAAAAAGCGGGTCGTACTGCGGCTGAAGGTAAAATCCGTGTCATCGTAAACGCAGGCGTTGCAGTTATGGTGGAAGTGAACTCTGAAACCGACTTCGCCGCAGGCGATGCCAACTTCAACGGCTTTGCCGACAAAGTTGTGGCCAAGCTGGCTCAAACCAAACAAGCCGATGTTGAAAAACTGATGGCAGGCGAGCTGGAAGAAGCACGCATGGCTTTGGTACAAAAAATCGGTGAAAACATCACCGTACGCCGTCCTGCTGTTATCGAAGCTCCTGTTGTGGGTGCTTATGTGCACTCAAACGGCAAAATCGCTTGCGTGGTGTCTTTGAAAGGCGGCAACGAAGAATTGGCAAAAGACATTGCTATGCACGTTACCGCTGCCAACCCCCGTGTTGTTCGTGGCGAAGACATGCCTGCTGAACTGCTGGAAAAAGAAAAAGAAATTATCCGTGCTCAGCCCGACATGGCGGGTAAGCCCTCCGAAATCGTTGAAAAAATGATCGTAGGTCGTATTTCTAAATTCTTGAAAGAAAACAGCCTGCTCGACCAGCCTTTCGTGAAAAACCCAGAACAAAGCATTGCTCAGTTGGCCAAAGCCAATGGCGCTGAAGTGCTGGCCTTCTTGCGTTTGGAAGTGGGCGAAGGCATCGAAGTTGAAAAAGTCGACTTTGCTGCGGAAGTCGCTGCACAATTGCGTGGCTAAGCTCTAAGCAGCCTAAGCGTTAGCGCAAATTAAATGCCGGGCATGCCCGGCATTGTCGTATAGAAAAACCCACTCATTTTGCATGTAAGGAGCCCGCTATGGCCGAGCCTAAAAGTCCTAAGTACAAACGTATTTTGCTTAAACTCAGCGGTGAAGCCCTGATGGGTGATCTGGATTTTGGCATCGATCCTAAGGTGCTGGATCGGATGGCGCTGGAAATTGGTCAGCTGCGCGGCATTGGCGTGCAGGTTGGCTTGGTGATTGGCGGCGGCAATATTTTCCGTGGCAAAGCCCTAAGCGAAGCGGGTTTAGACCGCGTGGCGGGCGACCACATGGGTATGCTGGCCACCGTAATGAACGCTCTGGCCATGCGTGATGCGCTAGAGCGCGCCAATATGCCCACGCGCGTGATGTCGGCCATCCCCATGAGCGGCGTGGTCGATCACTACGACCGTCGCAGTGCCATTCGTGCGCTGGAAATGGGCGATGTGGTGATCTTCTCCGCAGGTACGGGCAACCCCTTCTTTACCACCGACTCCGCCGCCTGCCTGCGCGGCATCGAGATCAACGCCGACTTGGTTCTTAAAGCCACCAACGTCGATGGCGTGTATACTGCCGACCCGAAGAAAGACCCGACCGCAAAAAAATACGACCATTTGACCTACCAAGAAGTATTGGCAAAGCAGCTGGGTGTGATGGATTTGACCGCGATCTGTTTGGCGCGCGACCACAACATGCCCCTGCGTGTTTATGACATGAACGAACAAGGTGTGCTCGGACGTCTAATGACAGGCGGCAGCGATGGCACACTCATTGTCAGTGAGGAGAAAAAATAATGATTAACGACATTCAAAAAGACGCACAAGACCGCATGCAAAAAAGCATTGCGGCGGTAGTAGAAGCCTTTAAACGCATTCGTACAGGCCGTGCCAATCCCAACATTTTAGACGATGTCTTTGTGGACTATTACGGCAACCCAACGCCCATCAACCAAGTGGCTAACGTCACCGTTGAAGACGGCCGCGCCTTGGCGATCAACCCATGGGAAAAGAACATGGTGACGGCCATTGAAAAGGCCATTTTAAAGTCGCATTTGGGGCTAAACCCAGCCACCACGGGCGACACCATTCGCTTGCCTATGCCCGCCCTAACGGAAGAAACGCGCAAGAACTACATCAAGCAAGCGCGCGCCGAAGCTGAAAAAGGCCGTGTTTCTGTGCGCAATATCCGCCGCGATGCCAACGCCAAGCTCAAAGACTTGCAAAAAGACAAGCTGATTTCGGAAGACGAGCTGCGCATTGGCGAAGACAGCATGCAAAAATACACGGACAAGAGCATCAATGAAGTCGATGAGCTGCTGGCAGGGAAAGAAAAAGAACTGATGCAGGTATAGCCACGCATGGCGACCAGTATCGATCACAACTTGGCCAGCCACGGCCAAGTGCCGCGTCATGTTGCCATTATTATGGATGGCAACAACCGCTGGGCGAAAAAGCGTTTTATGCCTGGTGTAGCGGGCCATAAAGCGGGCGTGACGGCGGTGCGCGAAGTGGTGGAAACCTCGGCGCGCGAAGGCGTGGAAGTGCTAACGCTCTTTGCTTTTAGCAGCGAAAACTGGCGTCGCCCTATCGATGAAGTGAACGCCCTGATGCAGCTGTTTGTACTGGCGCTGGAGCGCGAAGTGAAAAAGCTGCATAAGCACAACATCCGTTTGCGCGTCATGGGCGATTTATCCGCCTTTGCACCGCGTCTGCAAGAGCTGATTGCGCAATCTGAAGCGCTCACCGCAAACAACACTGCCATGACCTTGGTGGTGGCCGCCAATTACGGCGGGCAGTGGGACATTGTGCAAGCCAGCCAAAAAATTGCCCAAGAAGTACAAGCAGGGCGCTTAAACCCAGCCGATATCACCGAGGCGGTGTTTCATCAACACACTTGGCTGTCGCAATACCCAGCCCCCGATTTGCTGATTCGCACAGGCGGCGAGCAGCGTATCAGTAACTTTATGCTGTGGCAGTGTGCGTACAGCGAGTTTTATTTTTGTGATACCTTGTGGCCTGATTTTCGCCACGACCAATACCTGCAAGCACTGAAGGCTTTTGCTACGCGCACAAGGCGCTTTGGTCGCACGGACAGCCAACTAGAAGAAGAGAAGTAGCGTGTTAAAACAACGAATTATTACCGCCCTGATTTTGGCTCCTCTGATGATTGGCGGGATTTTCTTTTTGCCAAGCCAAGAGTTCGGTTATTTCATTGCCCTGATCGCGGTGCTGGGTGCGTGGGAATGGGCCAATATGTCGGGCTTTGCGGCGCAGCCTGCGCGCCTAGGCTTTGCAGGCGCGATGGCCGCCATCTTGGCAGGTGTCGCTTATGGCCTCACCCAAGAAGTGACCATGGCTATTTTGACCGCAGGAGCCGCTTGGTGGCTGCTGGCGTTGTTGCTGGTGGTGCGTTACCCCAAGCAGACGGCTTTTTGGTCGCCTAAAGTGGTGCGCCTGTTTATTGGCCTTTTGGTGCTGGTGCCCATGTGGGTGGGTTTTGTGGTGCTTAAAGCGCAAAACCACAGCGCCTTATTGATTCTGTATTTGATGTTTGTGGTTTGGGGCGCAGACACGGGCGCGTACTTTGCGGGCAAGCAATTTGGTAAGGCCAAGCTTGCGCCTCAGGTGAGCCCTGGCAAATCTTGGGCGGGTTTTTGGGGTGGTTTGGCCACCACCATGCTGGTGGCGGCGGTGTTCGTGTATTACATAGAGCACAACATCCAAAGCCTAAGCACAGAGGCCATCGGCCAGCTGGTATTGATTACTCTGCTTACGGCCTTGGTGTCGGTACTGGGTGATTTACTGGAGAGCATGTTCAAGCGCTATTGCGGCATCAAGGACAGCTCGGCGCTGCTACCCGGTCACGGCGGTATCTTGGATCGCATCGACAGCATGACGGCGGCTGTGCCCGTTTTTGCCTTGTTACTCTTGGTATTTAACTGGAGTTTGGCATGAGCCAATGGATCACTGTCCTAGGCGCAACAGGCTCAATAGGCCACAGCACCTTGGACATAGTACGCCGTCATTCTGAGCGTTATCGGGTATTTGCCCTAAGCGCGCATAAAAATATCGAATGCTTGGCGCTGCAAATTGCCGAATTTTCCCCAAAGTACGCAGTGATCGGCAGCGAGGCCAGTGCAGAAGAATTAAAACTCATGCTCGCCCCTGATTGCTCAACCGAGATTTTGGTTGGCGCTGAAGGCTTGGCTTTTATTGCCTCTGCCACCGAGGTGGATATGGTGATGGCCGCTATTGTCGGGGCGGCGGGTTTGTTGCCGTCTTTGGCGGCGGCACAAGCGGGCAAAAAAGTGTTGCTCGCCAACAAAGAAAGTCTCGTGATGGCAGGGCCTTTATTTATGAGAGCCATCAAAGAGGGCGGTGCGACCTTGCTGCCCATCGACAGCGAACACAACGCCATTTTCCAGTGTTTGCCTCAGGGCTATCGCGGTGATTTTTGCGAACACGGTATCGAGAAAATTCTGCTTACTGCCTCAGGCGGCCCTTTTCGCGGGCGCTCATGGCAAGAGCTTTCCTTGGTAACGCCCGCGCAGGCGGTCGCGCATCCCAACTGGTCAATGGGGCAAAAAATATCGGTAGACTCCGCCACCTTGATGAACAAAGGGTTGGAGCTGATCGAAGCCTGCTTTTTATTCAACTGCACCCCTGAGCACATTCAGGTGGTGGTGCATAAACAAAGCGTGATTCATTCCATGGTGCAGTACTGCGATGGCTCGGTGTTGGCACAAATGGGTCAGCCCGACATGCGCACCCCCATTGCCTATGGCATGGCTTGGCCTGAGCGTATTGCCTCAGGTGTTAAGCCCTTGGATTTGTTTGCCGTGGCGCGGCTGGATTTTGAGGTGCCCGACGAAGACAGCTTTGCCTGCTTGCGCCTTGCGCGCGAGGCCTTTCAAGCAGGCGGCACTATGCCTGCGGTGCTCAATGCCGCCAATGAAATTGCCGTGGCGGCGTTTTTACAGGAACAAATTCCCTTTACCGCTATCCCAGAGCTGATTCGCGCGGTGATGCAGCAGCACCAGGTGCAAGGCGCCAGTGCCTTGGCTCCGATTTTGGCGGCCGATCGGTGGGCGCGCGAACAGGGGCAGCAGTGGCTGCAAAATCAAAGCGCAGCAATAGGAACTTCAGCGTGACGCTTTTGTATTTCTTAATTGCCATCAGCTTGCTGGTGGTCATTCATGAGTTTGGCCATTTCTGGGTGGCTAGGCGCTGTGGCGTTTACGTCAAACGCTTTTCCGTCGGTTTTGGCAAACCTCTATGGTCTTTTAAAGACAGGCAGGGCACCGAATTTGCCATTGCGCCTATTCCCTTGGGTGGCTACGTTGCCATGCTCGATGAGCGTGAAGGCGAAGTCCCGCCCGAGCGCTTGCACCAAGCCTATAACCGTAAGTCCCCGTGGCAGCGTATCGCCATCGCCAGCGCAGGCCCTGTGGCCAATTTTCTCTTTGCGATTGCCGCCTATTGGTTTTTATTTGCCTCAGGCACAACAGGCCTTGCACCTGTAGTGGGTGCAGTGGAAGAAGGCTCGCCTGCGTATCAGGCTGGGTTTTATGCAGGCGATGAAATCCTGGCTGTCGGTGAGCACAATACGGCTACCTGGGAAGATGTGAATTGGCAGCTGGTGCGCTATTTGGGCGACAGCACGCAGATTCCATTTACGCTTAAAGGCAGCGATGGCAGCGTGCAGCAAGTGCAAGTGAGCGTGCAGCAATGGTTGTCCGACGCCGAAAACCCAGACCCCATTGCCAGCCTTGGCTTGGCTGTACGCACCTTATCCGTTCCTGCAAAAATTCGTGAAGTTCAGCCTGAAGGGGCGGGCGCACAGGCAGGCATACAGATAGGCGACACCCTTATTGCGGTAAATGGCGAGGCCGTTGCCGATTGGTTTGAGCTGACCGAGCGCATTATGGCCAGCCCCAATCAGCCGTTGCAGCTGGAGGTGCAGCGCGCTGAGCAACAACTTACTCTTACCCTTACGCCCGCGAGCCGCGAGAGCGCCGATGGCAAAACAGTCGGCTTTGCAGGGCTTGCGGTTGAGCCACCTGTGTTTCCTGAAGACTGGCTGCGTAAGCGCCAGCTCGGTGTGGTCGACGCCCTGTGGCAAGGCATCACCAAGACCTACAGCACCAGCGTTTTCACCCTTGAATCCTTATGGAAAATGCTCAAGGGCATGCTCTCGGTAAAAAACTTGAGTGGTCCTGTGAGCATTGCTAAAGTAGCCGGCGCTTCAGCGCAAGCGGGGCTTGAGTCTTTTATTAGTTTCCTAGCTCTTCTAAGTATTTCCTTGGGTGTGTTGAATTTATTACCCGTGCCCATGCTCGATGGCGGTCATATTTTGTTTTGCCTGATTGAAGTGATAAAGGGCAAGCCGCTGTCGGAACAGTTACAAACCTTGGCGGTAAAAGCGGGTTTATTTGTGCTGCTGTGTTTAATGTTGGTGGCGTTTTATAACGATTTAGGCCGTTTATAGTGGCCAAAGACTTGGATATTTTTTAATGCGTTATTGGCTGTTCGCACTTTTGTTGGCTTGGTCTTCTTTTGGGGTAGCGGAATCTTTTACCGTGGCCGACGTTCGTCTTGAGGGCTTGCAGCGAGTTTCGGCTGGAACGGTGTTTGCCTCATTTCCTATTGCTACAGGGGAAACCGTGGATGACGCACGTTTGGTCGATGCCACGCGCGCCTTGTTTCGCTCGGGCTTGTTCGATGACATCAAACTGTTGCGCGATGGCAATGTGTTGATTGTGCAGCTGGTGGAATTACCCACCATCACCAAAATCAATATCGAAGGCAACAAAGCCATTCAATCCGATGCCTTGCTCTCGGGTTTAAAACAATCGGGCTTGGCCGAAGGCTTGGTGTTTAAGCGCTCTACCTTGGATCGCATTGCGCTGGAGCTTGAGCGTCAATATGTGGCGCAAGGGCGTTACGATGCCAACATCAGCACCGAAGTCGAAGCGCTGCCGCGTAACCGCGTGGCGCTCAATATCAAGGTCAAAGAAGGCAACGTGGCCAGCATTGCCGACATCAATATCATTGGCAATAAAGTCTTTACCGAAGAAGAGCTGCTTAAACAATTAAAACTGCAAACCACCAATTTTTGGTCTTGGTATGCCAGCGACGACAAATACAGCCGTGAAAAACTCGCCGCCGATTTAGAAACCTTACGCTCTTATTATCTCGACCGAGGTTACATTCGTTTTAATATCGAATCCACTCAGGTTTCGGTATCGCCCGATAAAGAAGGCGTGTACATCACTGTGAACATCACCGAAGGTGAGCTGTATAAGGTTAAAGACATTAAATTGGCGGGCAATTTGGCTGCGCCTGAAGAAGATTTAAATCGTCTGATTTTATTAAAAGACGGTGAGAATTTTTCGCGAGCCAAAGTGACTTTTTCTTCGGAATTAATGAGCAAGCGCTTAGGCAACGACGGTTATACTTTTGCCAAGGTCGATGGCATTCCGAAAATCGACGACAGCGCCCGCACCGTGGATTTAACCTTCTTTGTCGAGCCTGGCAAACGTACTTATGTACGCAACATTAATTTCACCGGCAATTCTTCCACCAAGGACGAAGTACTGCGTCGCGAAATGGTGCAAATGGAAGGCGGCTGGGCTTCCACCGAAAAAATTGATGCAGGCAAAACCCGTTTAAATCAGCTGGGCTTCTTTAAAACTGTGAATGTCGAAACGCCGATCGTGGTGGGCACAGACGATATGATCGATATCAATTACGATGTCGAAGAACAATTAAGCGGCAGCCTCAATTTTAATATTGGTTACGCAGGCGGCAGCGGCCTGATTTTAGGCGCAAGTGTTAGCCAAAATAACTTTATGGGCACAGGTAATCGCATGTCCTTGGGCGTGCAGAAAAACGACTACACCCAAGCCTATAATTTCTCTTATTTAAATCCTTATTACACCATTGATGGTGTCAGTCGTGGCTTTAATTTTTATTACCGTAAAACCGACTACTCGGGCTTGGCCAGCGTCAGCGATTATCAAACCAACGTCTACGGTGGCAATGTCACTTTTGGCTACCCAATCTCCAATCGTCAGCGTTTGTCTTTTTCTTTAGGCGCCGCCAACACCGAGATTTTTCCAGGTAGCACAGTGCCTTGGGAAATTTCCGATTTCTTAAATGAAAGAGGCAGCGTTTTTGATGAATTTACTTTGGGCTTGAACTGGCGTTATTCCAGCTTAAACCGTGGCATTTTCCCCACCGCAGGTATCGAGCATAAAGTGTCTGCGGATATGTCTGTGCCTGGCAGCGATTTAACTTGGTACAAGCTTGGTTACACCACCAACTATTACATTTCCTTGGTGGATGATTGGGCGCTGCGTTTGCGCGGTGATTTGGGCTATGGCAACGGTTATGGCGATATTACGGGTTTGCCCTTCTTTAAAAACTTCCGCTCAGGTGGCGTAGGCTCGGTGCGCGGTTGGCGCATTTCCAGCTTGGGGCCGCAAGGTTTGCCGCGTTATACCGTGGTGGATACGGTGGCCACCAACAGCAGTGGTAATATCCAATTTGCCACCGACGATTTGGGTCTGCCTATTGTCGATAGCTCCGCGCCGAAATTACTCTATGTCACCAACGACAAGGGCGAAGTGGTCGCGGTCAGCAACCCCAATCAATACAAACCCATCTACAACCAAGGTGATGGCGGCGCAACGGCCACCTCGCCTTATTATCTCTATCGTCCGCAAGCCATGGGTGGCAACATTTTAGTAGAGAGCAGTGTGGAACTGATTTTCCCATTTCCCTTTATTGAAGATAGAAGTTCTGTGCGTAGCATAGTGTTCTTCGATGCAGGCAATACCTTCACCGATAAATGCTATGTGCCGCATGATCAAGATGTTCCAAGCCTCACTGCGCATCCGTTTTGTAGCGAAGGCGTGGACATGAACGAGCTGCGTTACAGTACGGGCGTGGGCGTCACTTGGATTACCGCGATTGGCCCGCTGACCTTTACCTATTCATTCCCCCTGAATAAGAAAGAGGGCGATCGTACTGAAGGCTTCGAGTTCTCGTTAGGACAAGTATTTTAATCATAATAATCAGGAGTAAGACATGCGTGTATTAAGTGCATTAGTGCTGGGTTTGTTGACCCAATTTGCGGTAGCGGGCACAGGTAAGGTTGCAGTGGTAGACATGGAGCGTGCGCTCTTTATGTCGGATGCGGCGAAAACCTCCATCAAAGATTTTGAAAAAGCCAATAAAGCCGATGTCGATAAGCTCAAGGCGCTGCAAGCTGAATTGCTGAAAATGAAAGAAAAAGCCGAAAAAGAAGGCGACGTTATGAGCGAAGAAGAGCGTCGTAAGCTGACCAGCTCGCACGAAGAAAAAGCCTCCGAATTTAAATTTTATGCGCAAAAAATTCAGCAATTGGAAGGCAAGTGGAAACAAGAGTTTCTGCAAGCGCAATTGCCTGTACTGGAAAAAGAGCTAAAAGCCCTGATCGACGCGGGTGGCTATGACGTGGTAATGCAAGCCGGTGCCGTGGTGTACACCAGCCCCGAAAGCGATTTAACCAAGGCCTTAATTGAGCGTTTGAACGCCAGCGTCAAAGCCAAAGCCGACAAACCCAGCAAAAAATAATTAAGAACAGAGACGCACGATGCAGATAACTTTGGGCGAATTGGCGCGCCATTTGGGTGCGACCTTGCAGGGTGATGAGCACACCCTGATTCATGCGGTGCAAACCCTCGAAAATGCACAGGCAGGGCAGGTAAGCTTTTTAGCCAACCCCAGCTACCGCAGCCAGCTGGCCAGCACGCAGGCAAGCGCCGTGATTGTCGCCCCTGATATGGCCAGCGAAGCCCCTTGTGCGGCGCTCATTGTGCCCAATCCTTATTTGGCTTTTGCGTTAACAACGGTGCTCTTTGATAACAGCCCCAAGGCTCAGGCGGGTATTCATGCCAGCGCCTGCATCGCGGCGACAGCCAAAATTGGCCAAAACGTCAGCATCGGTGCCCATGTTGTTATCGGTGAGCACTGCGTGATTGGTGACTATTGCCGCATCGAAGCGGGCACGGTCATCAGCGATCACTGTGTCATCGGCGAACACGGCTTGCTGCATGCCAATGTGACGCTCTACCACGACGTGGTGCTTGGCCATCATGTGACTGTGCATTCGGGTACGGTCTTGGGGGCAGACGGCTTTGGCTTTGCTCCCAACAAAGGCCAGTGGCAGAAAATCGCCCAGCTAGGCGGAGTGCGCATTGGCAACCACGTTGAAATCGGTGCTAACACCTGCATCGACCGTGGTGCATTGGGCGATACCGTCATTGCCGACCACGTGATTATCGATAACCTGATTCAAATTGCGCATAACGTGCAAATTGGCCAAGGTACGGCCATCGCTTCTTGTACAGGCATTTCAGGCAGTACCGTGATTGGTAAGCATTGCATCATTGCAGGCGGTGTCGGTATGGCAGGCCATCTGAACATTGTGGATGGCGTCCAAATTACGGGCATGGGCATGATTACCCATTCCATTAAAGAGCCTGGCGTGTATTCGTCGGGTATTCCGCAGATGCCCTCGAAAGAGTGGCGTAAAAATGCGGTGCGTTTCCGTCATCTCGATGATATGGCCAGACGCTTACAACAGATTGAAAAACAGCTAGAGGCGAACGCGCATGGCGAAGACTGAGATCCAACGAGTACAGGAGTTTTTACCGCACAGGTATCCGTTCTTATTGGTGGATCGTATTCAGGAGGTGGACACAAAGGCCGAAGGCGGCCCCGTGATTCGCGCCTATAAAAATGTGACCATTAACGAAGATTTTTTTAATGGCCACTTCCCAGGTCATCCTATTATGCCAGGCGTGCTGATTTTAGAAGCCATGGCACAGGTCGCTGGGATTTTAGGGCTTGTCCTGATGGAAGATCAGCGCAAAGACAGCACTGTGTATTATTTTGCCGGTGCTGAGCATGTGCGTTTTCGCAAACCCGTCATTCCAGGCGACCAGCTTTGTATGGAAGCGCGCTATTTAAATGGCCGTCGTGGAATTTGGAAATTTGAATGCAGGGCACTGGTCGATGGAGAGGTGGTGTGCCAAGCAGAAATCACCAGCGCCGCACGCGAATTGGAGCAAGCATGATTCACACAACCGCAATAATTGACCCTTCCGCCAAGATCGCCCAAGACGTCGAAATTGGCCCTTACAGCATCATTGGCGCCCATGTTGAAATTGGTGCTGGCACCGTAGTTGGCCCGCATGTGGTTATTAAAGGCCCGACTGTGATTGGCAAAAACAACCGCATTTTTCAGTTCGCCAGCGTGGGCGAAGATTGCCAAGATAAAAAATACGCAGGAGAACCTACACGCTTGGTCATCGGTGACAACAACGTCATTCGTGAATCTTGCACCATTCACCGTGGTACAACCCAAGACAAAGGCGTGACCACGGTCGGCAGCGGCAACCTCTTTATGGTCAATGTCCATATTGCCCATGATGTTGTAGTCGGTGACAACTGCATCATCGCCAACAACACCAACATCGCAGGCCATGTATCCATTGGCGATTACGCCATTTTAGGTGGCGCGTCGCAGGTGCATCAGTTCTGCAACATTGGCGCGCATTCCATGTGCGGCGGTGGCTCGGTGGTGCTCAAAGATGTGCCTGCTTATGTGATGGCGCAGGGCTATCCTGCTGTGCCTCATGGTATCAATACCGAAGGCTTAAAACGCCGTGGCTTTAGCCCAGAGGCCGTTAGTGCGTTGCGTAATGCTTATAAAATCCTCTATCGCCAAGGTCATACCATGGTTGAAGCGCACGCCAAATTGACTGAGATGGCACAAGAGTTTCCTGAGGTGAAGCTGCTGATTGCCAGCCTCGATATTGCCGCGCGCGGAATCATCCGCTGATGCGCATTGCTCTGGTGGCGGGGGAAACCTCGGGCGATATGCTCGGCGCGGGTTTAATCGCCGAGCTTAAAAAACGCTATCCGCAGGCGCAATTTGAAGGCATCGGCGGCCCTTTGATGCAAGCTCAGGGCATGAAGAGCTTTGTGCCGATGGAGCGTCTGTCGGTGATGGGGCTGGTGGAAGTGCTGGGGCGGATTTTTGAGCTGATCAAAATTCGCCGCAATTTGATTCAACACTGGCAGGCCAATCCACCCGATGTTTTCATCGGCATCGACGCCCCCGATTTCAATTTGGGGCTGGAAGAAACCCTGCGTAAATTCGGCATTAAAACCGTGCATTATGTCAGCCCCTCGGTGTGGATGTGGCGGCAAAAGCGCGTGTTTAAAATTGCTCGCGCGGTCGATTTAATGCTGACGCTCTTTCCCTTTGAAGCGCAGTTTTACCAAGATCACCAAGTGCCTGTGGCCTTTGTCGGCCATCATCTGGCCGATAAAATCCCGCTTACCACGCCCAAAGCCCCAGCCTGCGAAGCTTTGGGTTTGGATGCCAAGCGCCCTGTGGTCTGCCTAATGCCTGGCAGTCGCGCGGGTGAGGTGGCTAAGCTCGGTGAGCTGTTTTTACAAACCGCCCAAGAATTACGCCGCCACAACGCCTTGCTGCAATTTGTCATCCCTTGCGCCAATGCCGCACGCCAAGCGCAAATTCGCACACAGCTGCAAGCCTATGCTGATCTGCCTGTCACCTTGGTCGATGGCCAGTCGCACCAGTGCATGGCCGCCGCCGATGTCATTTTACTGGCCTCGGGAACGGCCACGCTGGAAGCCATGCTGATGAAGCGCCCCATGGTGGTGAGCTACCGCATGTCGAGCCTAACCTTTGCCATTTTAAAACGCATGGTCAGCCGCCCTTGGGTATCCTTACCCAATCTGCTGGCTAATAAAGAGCTGGTTCCTGAACTGCTGCAACAAGACGCCACCGTGGCCAAACTCAGCCAAGCCGTACTCAAACGCCTGGATGACGAAACCGAAAAAGCCCGCCTCGCGCAAGAGTTTATGGCGCTGCACCTAAGCCTTAAATGCGATGCCGATGCGAAAGCCGCGCAGGCGGTAGCGGCGCTGCTGCCTTAACCCTTTTACCGAGCCTTGGCCCTGCGCCTCCGCCTCCGCCTCCGCCTTAAACTGCGCTGGCGTTGAAGCCTGCACTCACGCGGCTACCTTTCGGTACACAATCCGCAGACACGCTGTGAATACATCCTTGTACGGTCTCTGTTGCCATCCATGGCAACAGAAGGTCTGCTCTTTGTGTACCGAAACGCCT
>JAYRHO010000212.1:0-8604 GCA_041907245.1 Saccharospirillaceae bacterium | reverse complement strand
TCATGGAGCAAACGCGCAGGCGAAATGCAAAAACGCCCGCTGGAAAGCCCTTACACGCAAGCACTACTGGCACGCATCAATTTAAACGGCATTCACAGTATTTTGGATGTCGGTTGTGGCAACGGCGCGCTCAGTATTCCACTGTCCAAACAAGTGGAAAAAGTTCTAGCCGTTGATTTTAGCCCCGCCATGCTCGAAGGCTTAAATCACCATATCGCCACCTACCAATGCCAAAATATTCAGCCGATTTTACGCGCTTGGGAAGACGACTGGAGCGACATTCCACCCTGCGATTTATTACTCAGTTCACGCTCCAGCACAGTCAAAGATTTTAAAGTGGTCATGGATAAAATCGCCAGCCATGCCTTAAAGCGCGTCGTCATAACCCAGCCAGTTAACGGCTATTTTACCGACCCTGAAATTATTCACGCGCTGGGCTTAAAAGAAGAGTACGCTCCTGACTACATCTACACCCTAAACCTGCTACACCAGCAGGATATTCACCCCAGGTTAAATTACATCGACACCCACAGCCGCTTTGCTTTTAGCCAAAACTTTGAAGATTTTCTACAACGCATCCAATGGAGCTTTGGTGAATTAAACCCCACACAAATCCAAAATTTAAAAAACTGGTATCAAAGCGCCGAACAACGCGCCAAAACAGGCGGGCGGCCAATGCGCTGGGCAGTGCTGGAGTTTGAGGTGGGCTAGAGGCGAGCGAGCCTCGGCCGCCATGCGCCGCAGTTGCTTTTTAAACGACGCACTCTGTCGGCTGATTGGTTCATTATCGCCATCAGCCGCCGTATGTTGGCCTATTACCGCAGCGGAGAGCGCGAAATCCCAAAAACGGTCGCTTTGGCCATGATCGGCTGGGAAGTCGAGCATAAGAAAGCGGCTTAATGCCAGATTTTGAACCAAATTTACAACCACGAAAAGACATTGATATTTACTTAAATATGAGTATATTTGGCTATAAATCACTATTTTTACTCATATTTAAGTAATGAACACCACTACCAACCTTTCAGTTTTGGGTGCAAATCTGCGCGCTGCACGCAAAAAATATTACCCAGAGGACGACTTAAAATCTTTCTCGCTGCGCATTGGCGTTAGCCGCGCCACCTTACAGCGCATGGAAAAAGGCGATTTAAGCGTTTCGATGGGCAAATATTATCAGGCGGCTCAGTTACTCGATTTAGAGCAGCCCTTCAAAGAGCTACTGAAACCGCCCGTGAGTTTATTTGATGATTAAAAAATCGTATCAGCTCCATTTAAACACCACCGCGACAGGCCAAATAAAAGCCGCCGAATTGGTATTACTGGAAGAAAACCAGCAAATACGACAAGTCGGATTTCGCTATTTTCCTGAATATTTAGCTCACCCTCACGCCTTCGCATTAGACCCCGCGCAATTACCGCTGTCTGCCCGAGAATTTGTATTTAATTGCAACAACGCCGCACCCGCCATATTGGACGACTATCTGCCTGATGATTGGGGGCGCAAGCTGCTTACCAAAATAGCCCTGCACCAGTATCAAAAACGATTGAATGCGCATTGCGCTAGTGATGTGCTGGCCATGTTGCAGCATAACCACTCCCGCATCGGTGCGCTCTGCATTACCGAGCCACAACAAGCTGCGGCTTACTCCGCTGGTATTGCCTTAGAAAAACTGCAAGAAGCCGAACAGATTGCCGTAAAAATTGATGATAATGATTTCCAAAATATCGACCACCAAACATTAGGATTGCTGTATTTGGCTAACTCAGGCACGGGGGTTGGTGGTGCTCGCCCTAAAGCCTTGGTTTACGATAACGATGCCTACTATTTAGCAAAGTTTAATCGCCATAAAGACGATTTTAATAATGCTAGGGTCGAGCTGGCCTGTTTGTTGATGGCACAGGATGCTGGCATTCATATTGGCTCAGGGAAAATCGTGCCATCCGCAGTAAACCGAGAAGTGTTACTATTGGAGCGTTTTGATGTGCAAGCACAAGGCCGCCGCCACTTAATCACAGCCAACGGTTTACTGAAAAATCCGCGCAGCCAGCAAGACCTAGGGCAGAGCTTTCGCTACGACGATCTCTATCAGTTAATTCAAAAATTTTCGGTGGCCGTCGAGCAAGATTTAAAACAATTACTGCGCCTGATGTTATTTAATCGTGCCATCAACAACACCGACGATCACGAGCGTAATTTCAGCTTTATGCGCCATCAAAACGGCTATCGCCTCGCCCCTGCTTACGATTTAGTACCCAGCCTTGGCTTAGGTGAATATCATGCCGCAGGCTTTGGCTTTCAACCTTATCCTCCCTCCCCTAAAGAAGCAGAAAAACAAGGTAAAATTTTTGGCCTAAGCAAAGGCGATGTACAAGAAATCGCCCTGCAGGTTGAAACAGCCGTTAGCCGTTGGCCGGAACATGCGCAGCAAGCAGGTGTATCGGAAAGCGATCACATTAAAGTGCAGCGCGTGCTACTGAAATAGTTTTTCCTCTAACTAGCCACCCGAACGTCAACTTATCGCCATAAAAATTGGATAAGATTTTGGGCTAACTGGCTCTTTATAGAGATTACGGATTGTTCTTTTGCCTGCCATTTTCTAAATACAACACCGCATCACCAAAACGCTCGAGGTCTTCTTGGTCGTGGCTGATCAGTAGCAGCGGGATATTTAATTGTTGTTGCAAGCTGTTCAGTTCATCGCGCATTTTTGTGCGCAAAAAGCCGTCCAAGGCCGAGAAGGGCTCGTCCAATAAGAGGGCTTGGGGTTTTAAAATCAGGGCGCGTGCCAGTGCCACGCGCTGGCGCTGTCCGCCTGAAAGCTGATGTGGATATTGGTTTTGCAATTCGTGCAAAGAAAAACGTGCAAGCCAGTCGTCTACTTCGGTGTTTGGGTAATTTTCTTTGGGGTTGAGCCAGCCTTTTTCTAAACCAAAAGCGATATTTTGGCGCACGGTTAAGTGTGGAAAAAGTGCGTAGTCTTGAAATAAATAGCCGATATTGCGCTGCTTGGGTTGAAGCTGTACGCCCTGATTTTTATCAAAAAAAATCTGCTCATTTAAAACAATTTTACCCGTTTCGGGGTTATCCAAGCCTGCAATCAAACGCAGCAATAAACTCTTTCCTGATCCTGATGGCCCAAATATCACCAGACGATTTTTATCGCTGTGAAAATCAAGCTCAAGGTGAAACTTACGCTGCTTGGCTTTTAAGGTTTTCTCAAGGTGAAAATGCAGCATGGCTCTACCTCGAAGCAAAAGCGTGATTGGATAAATAGCGCACCGACAGCAGAACGCTGATGCATAAAATCGAAGTAATAAGCACCAAATAATTGGCGAGCTGATCTTGCCCTGCTTGCACCGCTTCGTACACAGCAATGGCGAGGGTTTGGGTTTTACCTGGGATGCTTCCTGCAATCATTAACGTTGCACCAAACTCACCCAGCGAGCGCGCAAAGGCCAAGAGCACCCCCGCTAAAATACCGCGCCATGCTAAGGGTAAAGTGACACGAAAAAATATTGCCCAAGCGCTCATGCCCAGCACTTGTGCGGCTTCTTCGTATTGGTTATTTACCGATTCAAAAGCAGCGCGTGCGGGTTTAAACACCAATGGAAAAGACACCACCGCCGCTGCAATCACTGCACCCTGCCAAGTAAAAATAAGCTGAATACCAAAGTGTTCATACAGCCAAGCGCCTAATGTGCCCTGGCGTCCTAAAAGCACCAAGAGGTAATAGCCCAACACCGTAGGCGGCAGCACCATCGGCAAAGTAAGCACGCTGTCGAGCAAATTTTTGCCAATAAAATTTTTGCGCGCCAGCACATAGCCCACGGCCACGCCGAAAATTAAATTTATTACAGTGGCAAAAAAGGCCACCTTCAAAGACAGACTAAGGGCTACCCACACCGAAGCATTCATCATTAATTGGCCGCAGAAAATCCGTATTGTTTAAGTACTTGTAGGCCTTGTGAGGATTTTAAATAAACTAAAAAATCCTGTGCTACAGGGTTATTTTTTCCATATAGAGTAAGAGCTACGGGGTACAAAATAGGCTCTGTGGTGGGCACATTAAAACGCACTTGCACTTTGTCGGCCATGAGCGCCGCATCGGTGGCATAAACAAAGCCTGCACCCACTTCGCCTCGTGCCACATAATCCAAAGACTGGCGCACGTTCTGTGTTTGGATAATTTTATGTTCCAGTGCTGGCCAGAGTTCTGCTTGCTCCAGTACAGTTTTGCTGTAACGGCCAACGGGTACACTGTCGGGGTTGCCAAGTGCAAGGCGCTGCACTTCTTTTTTTGTTAAATCTTTAAGCTGCGTCAATTTAATCGGGCTGTTTACTGCGCTAATCACCACGAGACTATTGGCAACAAAATCAAAACGGCTGTTTTCTACAATTAACTTTTGCGCGCTGGCTTGATCCATGGTGAAGGAGTCGGCACTGGCAAAGACATCCACTGGCGCACCCTTGGCAATTTGCTGAAGCAAAGCGCCCGAGCCTGCGAAATTCAGCAGCACTTTGTGCTGCGGGTTGGCTTTTTCAAAGTTTTTGGCAATATCGATAAAGGCATTGGTTAAACTAGCCGCCGCTGAAACTGTGATTTCTTGGGCATTAGCATGAAAAGCCAAGCCCAAAAACAGCATCGAAACCAGTGTGGAACGAATTAATTTTTTCATCTTCGCCTCGCTATATAAATAAAAAATAACGACAATTAAAAAATTAGGCCATTTCTGGCCTAGCATGTATTTTTAACCACGACTGTGGCAGGCAGGTTTTTTCAATAAATGCGTAACAAAATTGCACGAGCCTTGGCTGTCGAGCTGATCTTTTAATATATTCACCCAAGCGGTGCGACAGGCGTTGGTCGAGCCTGGCAAGCATACTATTAAGGTGTGGTTGGAAATGCCCGCTAAGGCGCGCGATTGTATGGTTGAAGTACCGATTTCGCTAAACGAAATTTGACGAAATAATTCCCCAAAACCTTCTACGGTTTTATCAAACAAACAGCTCACCGCCTCGGGTGTGCTGTCGCGGTCGGTAAAACCGGTGCCGCCCGTAATTAAAATGGCGTGTACTTCATCTTGTGCCGCCCAGTGCGCAACCTTGGCACGAATATCGTAAAGATTGTCTTTTAATAAAGCGCGATCAATCAGGTTATGGCCTGCGGCTTTGGCGGCGTCTACTAAAAACTGACCAGAGGTGTCGTTGTCAAACGTGCGCGTGTCACTGACGGTCAGCACCGCGATATTCAGCGGTAAAAATTCTGTGCTGCAATGTCCCATAAATCACCTGATTTAATTAAAACGGTTTAAGAAATAACGCCAACAATCACGCTGCCTGCTTTGAATAAAGCCGTGGCTTCACTGCCTTCTTTTAAGGCTAAACGCTCGGCGCTGTCGTTGGTAATAATAGCGGCCAAAGCCATGCCACCTGCATCGAGCACCACCTCAGTATTGACGGCGCCTTTTTGAATGCGCTGCACTGTGCCTGTAAATTGATTGCGTGTAGAAAGCTTCATGCCATTTAAATCACTGGCCAAAATAATGCTGGACGATTTCACCAAAGCAACAACCTCTTTGCCTACTACTATGCCCAACTCTTGGCTGCTTTCCATGGTGATGGAGGCCACCAGTTTTTGCCCGCCTGCAAGGTCGATAATAATTTCATTATTGACTGCGCCTGTAACGACCTTGGCGACCTTTCCTGAAAATTGATTGCGTGCGCTGGTTTTCATATTGAATCTTTTGAGTAAGGAAAAATCGTCCACCACCGCATCACCTTCTTGATTGAGCAAAGCTAAAAACTGTTGGTGGATGTGTGTGATTTTCTGATAGTTGTTGAGCAGTTTCTTGCCGCGCTCAGTCAGCTCGGTGTAGCCGCCGCCCTTACCGCCTGCAACGCGCACCACTAGAGCTTCGCCTGCAAGGTTGTTCATATTGTCAATGGCATCCCAAGCGGCTTTGTAGCTCATTTTAATGGCTTTGGCCGCTTGTGAAATCGAGCCCAGCTCGGCAATGCGAGCAAGCAGCTCCATGCGACCTGGGCCGCCTAAGCTGTGTTCGCCCGCATTAAGCCACAGCTGGCCTTGTACTTCGAGTTTGGATGCGCTCATCGGTTTTTACCCTAGAGAAAACTCAGTAAAACTGAATGCTCTCGCCGTTTTTGTTCATGGCTAAAAATTGGGCGATATTACCAGAATGTATGGCTTGCACCATCATTTGCAGCGGCTGTTCGGCCTGTTCGGTGGTTGGGGCATGGCCTGCCACACCCGACATACTGCTGATAAAAACCACATCCCAGTCGTGCCCGGTTTCTTTGGATTCGGTCACCAACGCCGAAAAGGTGCTGAGGTTTTCTGGGTATTTATCCACGCACAACACGGGTGTTAAATTGCCGCCTTGGCCGCTTTCAACGGCTTGGCTTTGCTCGGCGGTGGGGCTTTCGGGCATTTCGGCTTTGGCAAAAACAAAAAGCAATAATTGCGGCTCGCTTTGTTGTTTGGCGGCGGTTAATAAATCGGCAAAATTTAAAATATTGATGCTCATAGCAAACCTTTATCAAACAATAATTAAGCAACAGAGGCGCTAAACTTTAGCCGCCCGTGGCATTCATAAAACGTAAAATCTGCACTTCGCCTTCACCGCTGAAATAATGGCGCTCAGGCTTGTGTTGCATAACCTGGCGCAAGGCTGCTTCCAAGGGTTGGTTGTCACAAGGATGGCGGCGCAACAAAGCGCGCACATCGAGATTGTGTTCGTTGCCCAAGCACAAAAGCAGTTGGCCTTCGGCGGTCAGGCGCACCCGATTACAAGTGCTGCAAAAATTGTGCGAGTGCGGGGAAATAAAACCCACGCGGGTATTTTCGTGGTTTTTTATACGCACATAGCGTGCAGGCCCGCCCGATTTTTCGGTGCTGTCGATAAGCTCGTATTCTTGAGCTAAGAGCGCGCGCACCTCGTCGCTTAAAAACAAGCTGTCTTTGCGATTGCGCCCCACCTGCCCCAAGGGCATTTCTTCGATAAAAGTAATATCGAGCTGGTTGTCGATGGCAAAGCGCGTCAGCGGCACAATTTCATGATCGTTTTGGCCTTTAAGCACCACGGTATTGAGCTTGATCTGTTGAAAGCCTGCATCTTTAGCCGCAAAGATGCCATCGAGCACTTGCTGCAAATGACCTGTGCGGGTAATGGTTTTAAAACGCTCGGCGTTTAAGGTATCCAGGCTGATGTTTAAGCGTTTTACGCCTGCATCCAATAAGGGCTTGGCGTATTGGGTTAGCTGTGAGCCGTTGGTGGTAATCACCAGCTCTTTTAAATTGGGCAACGCGGCGATTTTTTCACACAAACCCACCATGCCTTTGCGCGTTAAGGGTTCACCACCGGTTAAACGAATTTTAGTAACGCCATTTTTTACCAGCACTTGCGCGGTGCGATATATTTCTTCGAGCGTTAAAATTTGGGCGCGCGGTAAAAATTGCATGTCCTCGGCCATGCAATACAAGCAGCGAAAATCACAACGATCGGTAATCGAAATGCGCACATAATCGATTTTACGGCCTAGGCCGTCTATGAGCTGCTCTGTCATGTTACTGCCTTTTAAAAGCGGACGCGGCGGCAAAACACCCCACCGCGCCATAACGAATTATTGCAATAATGGCGAATCGGCACCGTTTAAAACAATACCCTCGATGGTGGCTTCGGCTACCAACAATTGCAGGTACTGAGCGACACCTTTGTGCCAAACTCGTTGCGATAATTCTTGAGAAATGCGCTCTTTCAGCAGGTGCAAAGGCAGGAGCTCGCCTTCGACACGTTGCTGAATATCCACTATGTGATACCCATAGCGTGACTCTATGGGCGAAGTGGATAAGCCCAGCGGCAAGCGCAAGACACTGCGTTCAAACTCGGGAACAGTTTGACCTTTAGAGAGTTGCCCAAGCTCGCCTCCATGCTGCTTGGATGGGCAAGCCGAATGGACTGCGGCAAGCTGGGCAAAATCGGCACCCTGTTGCAATTCTTTAATAAGCGCTTGTGCGATTTCCATTTTTTGGCTGCGTTCGATTTCATCTTCGGGGTCGGCTTCAATTAAAATATGGCGTGCGCTTACTAAAGGCGGGGTGGTAAATTTTTTCGGATTACTTTGGTAATAACGCTCGATTTGTTCTGCTCTGATTTCAGGCGTGACTACTTCTTTTTCTAACACGGCGCGCGTGGTGGCCTCGCCTGCACTTTCACCTTCTTGCGCCTGAACCATTACGCCCAGTTCTTGGGCTTTTTGTTGTAATAATTCAGCAATCACCAAAGCTTGCACCGCTAAAAAGGTGGCTTCGCGTTGAGACTGCGCGGGGTGGTATTGCAATTCTTGCGCTATGGCTTTGGCGGTAATTTCCACACCATTGACGCGCACTATTGGCATTTCTTGGTTGCTGGTTGCAATTAAGCCTGCATTACTTGTAAAGTTTTCCGCGGCATTGGTAAATAAACTCATCATCATTCCCCATCTAATGTTTGGTTTTTCTTAGGCGTTCAGTGCACGCACTGAGCGCTTTTCCGCTTAAGAAAGGTTGGCTTTTTTGCGCACGATTTGATAACGGCGACCCAAGT
>JAYRHO010000211.1:0-2380 GCA_041907245.1 Saccharospirillaceae bacterium | reverse complement strand
TAAAATCGAAGACGGCCTGCACATTGCCCGCCGCTTGCTGATCGATTTGGCCGAGATGGGCTTACCCCTGTCCACCGAAGCGCTCGACCCCATTTCCCCCCAGTACATTCAGGATTTGATCAGCTGGTCGGCCATTGGCGCGCGCACCACCGAATCGCAAACCCACCGCGAAATGGCCTCAGGCTTATCCTCGGCCGTAGGCTTTAAAAACGGCACGGATGGCGGCTTAACCGTGGTGACCAACGCGCTGATGTCGGTGCAAAACCCGCACCGCTTCCTTGGCATCAATGCCGATGGCCAAGTGTCCATCGTTTCTACCCGAGGCAACCACTACGGCCATTTGGTACTGCGTGGCGGTGGCGGCAAGCCCAACTACGACTCAGTGAACGTGCAAATTGCCGAGCAAGCGCTGGCTAAAGCCAACTTGCCACAAAACATCATGATCGATTGCAGCCATGAAAATTCCAGCAAAAACCCTGCGCTGCAACCTTTAGTGATGGACAACGTCACCAGCCAAATCCTCGAAGGCAACCGCTCCATCGTAGGTCTTATGGTGGAATCCAACATCAAACACGGCCGTCAAAACATTCCTGCCAATTTGGATGATTTGGAATACGGTCTATCTGTCACCGACGGCTGCATCAGTTTTGAAGAAACCGAAGAAGCCATTTTAAAAATGCACGAAAAATTGAAAACCGTTCTGCCCAACCGTTAACCACTGCGGGGCTTAGGCTTAAAGCCAAGCCCCCTTCGCCAAAGGACGCCGTATTTGGATACCATGACCATCAACCACTTACTTTTGGTGGGCGCTGTTTTAGTTGCTATCAGCATCACCATGAGCTCGGTAGCCAATCGCATTGGCGTTCCTATTTTGGTGATTTTTTTAGGCGTGGGGATGCTTGCAGGCGTAGACGGACCAGGCGGCATCGTCTTTTCCGACTACTCCTTGATGTACGGCGTCAGCAACCTAGCGCTTGCCATCATTCTGCTCGATGGCGGTATGCGCACCCGTGCCGCCACCTTTCGCGTGGCGCTGTGGCCAGCGTTAAGCCTAGCTACTTTAGGTGTTGTTGTTACCGCAGGGCTTACAGGCCTTATGGCGGTGTGGCTGTTTAATTTAAGCCTCCTTCAAGGTTTACTCATCGGCGCTATCGTCGGCTCCACCGATGCCGCTGTGGTCTTTAACCTGCTTAAAGGCAAAGGCCTCAACGAGCGCGTCGGATCGACCCTTGAGATTGAATCGGGCAGCAACGACCCGATGGCTATGTTTCTCACCATCACCCTCATCGACATGCTCCTCAAGGGCCAAACCAGCTTTAGCCTAAGCGTGCTGGTAAGTTTGGTGCAGCAATTTGGCCTTGGTGTTTTGCTCGGTATCACGGGCGGCTGGTTGCTTTTGCAACTGATCAATCGCCTGACCATTGCCGATGGCCTCTATCCGCTTTTGGCCGTGGCAGGCGGTACGATTTTATTTGCGCTTGCAAACGAGGTTGGTGGCAGCGGCATTTTGGCCGTCTATGTGTGCGGCCTGCTGCTTGGCAACAAACCCATCCGCAACCGCCACGGTATTTTGCATATGTTCGATGGCCTAGCCTGGCTTGCGCAAATCGGCATGTTTGTGATCTTGGGCTTGCTGGTGAACCCCGCTGAGCTTTTGCCGATTCTGATTCCTGCGCTGCTGCTGTCCTTATGGATGATCTTTGTCGCCCGTCCCGCCTCGGTGTTTATTGGCCTCATTCCCTTTAGAAGCTTTGGCTTTAGAGAACGCAGCTTTATTTCTTGGGTGGGTTTGCGCGGCGTTGTCCCTGTTATTTTGGCCGTTTTCCCTCTTATGGCAGGGCTGGATAAAGCTCAGCTGTTTTTTAACGTCGCCTTTGTGATTGTGCTGGTGTCTTTGGTGTTTCAGGGCACAACGCTCTCTTGGGCAGCGCGCCACGCGCATGTCGTCGTTCCTGAAATGCCCATGCCCATTTCACGCCTAGGGCTTGAGATTCAGCTGGCCAGCCAATGGGAGCTGTTTATCTATCGCTTAAAACCCACACGCTGGTGCGTAGGCGCGGAGCTGCGCGAGTTGCACATGCCCGACAACACCCGCATTGTGGCGCTCTTTCGTGATAACCAACTGCTGCATCCCTCAGGCAGCACCCGCCTACAGGCAGGAGACATTCTGTGCATAGTGGGGCACGAAGCGGACCTTCCCGTATTAGGCCATATGTTCAGTGACAAGCCCGAAAAAGCCCTAAGCCACAGCTTCTTTGGTGACTTCCTTATCGACGGCCAAGCTTTGATTGCGGATTTGGCGCTGTTTTACCCTATCCAAGTAGAAAAAACCGATGCCCAAACCATCGAAGAACAGCTCAAGCGCAAGCTGGGCAAAGCC
>JAYRHO010000210.1:0-1643 GCA_041907245.1 Saccharospirillaceae bacterium | reverse complement strand
GCAGGACGTGCGTTATTACTTAAACGGTATGCTTTTTGAAGTGACCAGCAACAGTCTGCGCACTGTAGCTACAGACGGCCATCGTTTAGCCACCTGCAAAGTGGCCATCAGCGGCCCAGATACCACCACTCAAATTATTTTGCCACGCAAAGGGGTGTTGGAATTATCCAAGCTACTTAACCAGTCTGATGCCAGCGTGACTTTAGTTTTAAGCAGCAACCATTTGCGTGCGCAGTTTGAAAACTACTCCTTCACCTCTAAGTTGGTGGATGGCAAATTCCCCGATTACAACCGCGTTATTCCACGCAACGGCAACAATGTCCTGCTGGGTGACCGCGCTGAAATGCGCCAAGTACTCAATCGCGCCGCCATTCTTTCTAACGAAAAATACCGTGGCGTGCGCATGTTGTTGGAAAACGACAGCTTGAAAGTATTGGCCAATAACCCCGAGCAAGAAGAAGCCGAAGATTCTATGGGTGTGGAATACCGTGGCGACAGCTTAGAAATGGGCTTTAACGTCACTTATTTGCAAGATGTGATGAGCGTGATTGATAGTAATCTAGTGAAAATCACCTTCTCGGATGCCAACAGCAGCGCACTGGTTGAAGAGCCTGAAGGCGGCGATGCTATGTACGTTGTTATGCCCATGCGCCTGTAGTACGAGCTTTTTATGCCAATTCGGCAGCTTAAAGTCCAAGGGTTGCGCAATCTCGCGCCCTTGGACTTGTCTTTTAGCCCCAGCGTCAATTTTATCTACGGTGAAAATGGCTCGGGCAAAACCAGCCTGCTTGAAGCCATCAACCTTATGGCTTCGGGTAAGTCTTTTCGCACCTCGCAACTCAAACACCTGCATGCGCAAGACCATGATCGCATCGATATGGCTTTGAGCGTGGAAGATGAACATTTAGGCTCTTGTCAACTCGATAGCTTGCGCCTTAAGGCGGGTGAGCATTTGCTCAAGCTCAATGGCTCGGTGCTTACGGCACAGTCGGAAGCCGCGCACTGGCTGCCTGTGCAAGTCATCGATCCCACCACTTTTAAGCTTTTGGCAGGTTCGCCCGATGAAAGACGCCAGTTTATCGACTGGGGTGTGTTCCATGTGGAACAAAATTTTATCGACCAATGGAAAGTCTTTCGTAAACAGCTCAAACAGCGTAACGCTGTGCTCAAACAGCAAGAGCTGGAATGGTTGCCTATTTGGACGGCAGGCTTTGTCGAAAGCGCCTTAGCGATAGATGCTTTTCGTCTGGATTACCTAAAGCGCTTCAAGCCTGAGTTTGAGCGTATTCTCGCGCTACTCGATGGCAGTATTAAGGTATCGCTGGCTTATTACCCTGGCTGGGATAAAGAACAAGAGCTGCTCGAAGTGCTAAACAGACAACAAGAGCGCGACCTGGTTTTGGGATACACCCAAGCAGGGCCGCATCGTGCTGAACTGCGCATTAAGGTAGATAAACAACCCGCCGCCGAAATTTTAAGCCGTGGCCAACAAAAAACCGTGGTCGCAGCGCTGAAGATTGCACAGGGTGCGCTGTTTCAAGCAGAAACGGGGCGTCGCACTATTTATCTGGTGGATGACTTAGCCTCAGAACTGGATGAAAAGCACCGTTTTGCTTTATGTAAACTGCTAGAAGACTTAAAAT
>JAYRHO010000209.1:0-3083 GCA_041907245.1 Saccharospirillaceae bacterium | reverse complement strand
TAGCAATTTGGCCTGAAATTGTTCGACAAGCCAAAAATCATCAGTTGTGGCCGCTCAATACGGGGATTTTTTTATTGCACGCGCTGATGGTGGCGGTGTTTGTGGTTATCCCTAAAAAACTGACCGCCTTAGGCGTGGGCGCGCAAGATCACAGCTGGATTTATCTGCCCGTATTGGTCAGCGCCTTTGCCTTGATGGTGCCTTTTATCATCATTGCCGAGAAAAAACGCCAGATGAAATCCGTGGTCGCAGGCGGGGCGCTCGTTATCGTGTTGAGCCTTGGCTGGATGCTGATGGCCTCGGCTTTATGGCATTGGATCGGTGCGATGCTGCTGTATTTTTGGGGTTTTAATTTGATGGAAGCCAGCTTGCCATCCTGGCTAAGCAAGGTCGCACCCAAAACCGCAAAAGGCAGCGCCATGGGTATTTATTCCAGCATGCAATTTATGGGCGCTTTTGCAGGTGGCGCATTGGGTGGTTGGCTGTATAGCCACTTTGGCAGTACGGTACTGTTCGCTTTATTTGGCGCGGTGGTGCTGCTCTGGGCGGGCTATGTGCTAAAAAGCCCCGCACCGCAATAACAAAGGCTGATGGGTAACGGGCGTGTTCAGTGCATAATACGCCCAGAAAAAATAACGAAGATGCGGTTTAGGAGCAAAACATGGGACGCAGTATTAATAAGGTAACTCTACTTGGCACTATTGGGCGCGATCCCGAAGTGCGCAGCATGCCAGGCGGCGGTTTAGTCGCCAATCTCAGCTTGGCCACCGACGAAAGCTACAACGACAAGCAAACAGGCCAAAAAGTCGAACAAACCGAATGGCACCGTTTGGTGGTCTACGGGCGTTTGGCGGAAATAGTGCAACAGTATTTGAAAAAAGGCTCTAAAGCCTATTTTGAAGGCCGCTTAAAAACTCGTGAATGGGAAAAAGACGGTGTTAAACGCTATACCACTGAAATTGTTGCCACTGATATGGTGATGCTCGGTGGTGGACAGGAAGCGGGCTTTAATGCACAAGCAGGCCATGCGCCTGTACAAAACTATGCACAGCCTGCCGCACCGTACGCCCAAGCAGCACCACAGGCGAATCCCGCTTATAGTGCGCCTCAGTCTGGCTATCAAGCTCAGCCCGCTAAGGCTCAGCCAATGGCGCAACCGATGCAACAGCCTATGGCTCAACCTATGCCGCAAACGAACTATCAAGGCGCTCCAAATTACGGCGGTGGTTACTCGCAACCTGCGCAACAGCCTGCTATGCAGCAAGCACCGATGCAGCAACCCCCCATGCCTAATCATGGCGGTTTTTCGGATAATTTCGACGACGAAATTCCGTTTTAATGCTTAAGCGGCAACGACCTGAGTGGAAACGCTCAGTACGTTGCCAAGCTTTAATTCCAGCTGATCCCCAACCCGCAATTCTCCGACGCCCGCAGGCGTTCCCGTCATAATCACATCGCCAGGATTGAGGGTGAAAATCGCGCTCATTTGCGCAATCAGGGGCACAATGGCAAAGAGCATATCGCGGCTGTTGCCTTGTTGCTGCACCTTGCCGTTGTGCAAAAGTGCGATGTCGATCTGTTGTAAATCAGCAAAACTACTTGGAGTAACAAAGGCGCTGATGGGGCAGGAGCCATCAAAGGCTTTGGCAACTTCCCAAGGCTGGCCTTTGCTCTTTAGCCCATCCTGAACATCGCGCAGAGTTAAATCCAAACCGATACCCACGCCTGCAATGGCGGCTTGCGCTTCCTCTGGGCTGGCACGGTGCAGCTTTTTACCGATTAAAATGGCAATTTCCAGCTCGTGATGCACGCTGCCGTGCTCTAAGGGGATGCCAAAGTGCGGCGCTAAAGGCACGGCGGCATCGGCGGGTTTCATAAATAACAGCGGTTTGCTGGGGATGGGGTTATTCAGCTCTTTGGCGTGTTCGGCGTAATTGCGCCCGACACAGACGAACTTGCCAATGGCATGGGGAAAAGATTGACCTGCAAGAGTAGGAGTAAACATGGCAACGACCTAGGAGGAAAGTCTGCCACTTTACTCCAAGCTTTAATGCCGTAACAGTTCCGAAAGCTCACGCTGCATTTCTTGTGGATTGGCCAGATTCAGCTCCAGCAAGCGGCGCAAGGAGGTCAGGCTGTCGATGTCCATACTGTCGCAGCAGCACCCTGCGATGTCGTTATCCAGATGCACCAGCTTGCACGGCATAATAATTTTTTCTTCCGCAGACAATACTAGAGTTACGCGCAGCTGCGAACCAAGCGCCCACTTACTTTGCGCAGGGCGCGCCAATAAAATACCGCGCAGGCTAATATCTAGGCAGTGTGTTTCGTATTCCAGCCCATCAAGATCGGCGATGACGCGCTGTAAAAAATGGATGCGTTGAAATTGTCGCCGTTGTTCCATGATGCTACTCCCGCAAAGAATTTTATTAGGTTTAGCCTGAACTTAGGAAAGTGCAAGGCGCTGGAGTCTGGGGGGTAATTTGTTTACTATGCGCGCAAAGCCAACCAAGATTAAGGCAAGCTTATGAATATCGTGGTTTATCCTGGAACCTTTGATCCTATTACCAACGGTCATGCGGATTTGGTCGAACGCGCTGCGCGTATGTTTGACCGTATTATTGTTGCTGTTGCCTACAATCCCAAGAAAAAACCCTTATTGGAATTGGATAAGCGCGTTGAACTTGCACGCATTGCTTTGGGGCATTTACCGAATGTCGAAGTGGTGGGATTTAGCACGCTTTTGGCGGATTTTGTGCGCGAACAAAAAGCCAATATTATTTTGCGTGGCTTGCGCGCGGTATCCGATTTTGAATACGAATTTCAGCTGGCCAATATGAATCGCGTGCTGGCTCCTAATGTCGAAAGCATGTTCCTTACCCCTGCGGAAAAATACTCTTATATTTCTTCGACCTTAGTGCGAGAAATTGCCGCCTTAAATGGCGATGTCAGTCATTTTGTTCACCCAGAAGTTCATAAAGCATTGCAGCAATGCTTTGCACACTGATGCCTTGATGGAGGCAGTATCATGGCTTTAAAAATTACCGATGAATGCATCAATTGTGGCGTGTGCGAGCCAGAGT
>JAYRHO010000208.1:0-4136 GCA_041907245.1 Saccharospirillaceae bacterium | reverse complement strand
GCCACCCAGCACACCCACATCACCCACCAAGTGGTCACGAACGCGCCTTTACGGTCGGAAATCCAGCCGCCCACCGCGCGCAGGACGCCGCCTGGCAAAGAGAAACAAGCCGCCAAAAACGCCGCCGTTTGAATAGTGAAACCAAACTCATCGATGTAGTAGTGCGTCATCCACAAGGCTAAAGCCACATAGCCACCAAACACCACCGAATAGTACTGGCAGTAGCGCCAGACGCGGGGGTCTTTGAGCATTTTCAGCTGCTCGCTTAACGGCACGCTTTTGCCCGTATTGTGCGCAGGGTTGGTGGCCGTGGTCAGCCAGAACAAAATCGCCGTACCCAAAAGCACCGCCGCGTACACCTTAGGCACCACCGCCCAAGCGCCCCCTGCGGCCACGATCAGCAAAGGCGCGGCCAGCTTGGTCAAGGCTGCGCCTGAGTTGCCCGCACCAAAGATGCCCATCGCCAAACCCTGGCGTTCAGGCTTAAACCACTTGGCCACATAGGGCGTGCCCACCGAAAACGTACCGCCCACCAAGCCCACAAAGAGCGCCAGAATCAGGAATTGCCAGTACTGCGTGGCGTAAGCCAGCAAATAAATCGGCACCACCGCCAAGATCATGCACAGAAAAAACACGATGCGACCGCCAAAGCGATCCGTCCACAGCCCAAGAGGTACGCGCACCAAAGAACCTGTTAATACGGGCATGGCTGCCAACAAGCCAAATTGCGTTTCGGTTAGCTGCAATTCTTTACTAATTGGAATCCCTAATACCGCAAATATCATCCATACCGCAAAGCAAATGGTAAAAGCGAAGGTACTGCCAAATAAAATGGAGTAAGCCTGTCTATTTGTATTTTCCATATTTAAACCCTCATATAAGAGGCTATTAGATTAACAAATATTTCTCTTATAAAAATAAGGCAGATTATAAAAAATAGACGCAGATCAATTTCCCAAAAAATAGAATTAAAAGAGTATTCCACTGTAGGTAGAAGATATCACTCCTATATATAAGCCCTGTTATTGAGCAAGGAGTAATAAACCATTATTCGCTGTTTCCCCCGCTTCATATCGGGTATAACCCTAAGCATTCGTTTTATATTGAAGACGCCTATGCACTGCATTCCTTCTCATTTTTCAATTACGATACTGGCAGGAGGCCGAGGCTTACGCATGGGAGGCGAGGACAAAGGCTGGGTCAAGTGGCAGGGCAAGGCTCTGGTCGAACACATGCACCCCGTACTGCGCCCTTTAACCGATGACCTCATCATCTCCTGCAACCGCAATCAGCCGCGCTACGGCTGCCTTGCCGATCAGATCGTCTGCGACCCCAACCCCGATTTTCCAGGCCCGCTCATTGGCATCATCGAGGCGCTCAAAGCAGCCAAACACCCACACATGCTGGTACTGCCCTGCGATGCACCGCTGATTGACCTCGACCTTATCGAACAACTGACCTTTTTGCCCGATGAGCACCCCGTTCTATGCCAGCAAGACGGCTTTTGGCAGCCACTTTTTAGCCTGGTCCCCAAAAGCGCCCTGCCCGCCTTGGAAGCCCAGTGGCAAGCAGGCGAACGCAGCCCTACGCGCGCCCTGCAAAGCCTCAACCCCAGAGCCATTTACTGCGACAGCCACGACCCACGGCTAGCCAATTTCAACGACCCCAGTTACTTAAAGGAAGCCCTATGCTGACCCATCTCGATCATCAAGGCCACGCCAACATGGTGGACGTAACCGACAAATCCCCGACCGCACGCGCCGCCACGGCGCAAGCCACAGTACGAATGCAGCCGCACACTTTGGCCATGATCCACTCTGGCCAACACCCCAAGGGCGACGTCTTTGCCGTTGCGCGCCTTGCGGGCATTCAAGCTGCCAAGCGCACGCACGAGCTGATTCCGCTGTGCCACCCGCTGCTGCTGACCAGCGTGAAAGTGCAACTTGAGGCACAAGAGCCAGACCGCGTGTGCATCACCGCCACCTGCAAGCTCAGCGGCCAAACAGGCGTCGAAATGGAAGCCCTAACCGCCGCCAGTGTCACCGCCCTCACCCTGTACGATATGTGCAAAGCCGTAGACAAAGGCATGGTCATTGAAAAGGTACAGCTGCTTGAAAAAATTGGTGGCAAAAGTGGCCATTACCAAGCCCCCACACAGCAAGGAGCCGCCCATGCTTAAAGTCTTATTTTTTGCGCGCTACCGTGAAACGCTGGACATGGAGCAGCTGGATTTACTCTACAGCCCCGAGTTTACTGACCTAGAAAAAGTAAGAAAAACTTTGGCCGACCAAGGCGGCAAATGGCAAGTGCTCAACGACACGGGTTTGATGTGCGCACGCAATCAAGAATTGGTCGAACTCAACACCCCCCTTCAAGACGGCGACGAGCTGGCTTTTTTCCCAACGGTCACAGGGGGCTAAATGATTTCCATCAAAGTACAAACCGCCCCTTTTAATGTGGGCATCGAAACCCAGCTTGCCCACCAAAATAATCTCAGTGCAGGCGCTTTGGTGTGCTTTAGCGGTTTTGTGCGTGATTTTAACGATGGCCGTGACGTTCGCAGTTTGCATCTCGAACATTTCCCTGGCATGACCGAAAAATCCTTACAAAAAATTGCCGAAGAAGCCTGCGCGCGCTGGCCCTTGCTTAAAGTGAATATTATTCATCGCGTCGGCACACTCAACCTCGGTGAGCCCATTGTTTTTGTTGCCACCTTAAGCGCGCACCGCGACGCCGCTTTTAATGCCTGCGCTTTTATTATGGATTATTTAAAAACCCGCGCGCCTTTTTGGAAAAAAGAGCAAAGTGCCCAAGGCAGTGCGTGGGTAGAAGGCAAAGACAGCGACCAATGCGCCGCAGAAAAATGGCAAGACAGCCGCACAAAAAAGGAGAAAATTTAATGAACGCAACCTGTGACAAGCCCAATTTACACAGCATCGAACATACTATTGCCTCATTAAAAGCCTTATTAAAGTTCGATTTAGAAAACGAAACCGTGGATTTATTTCACGCAGAAAAACGCATTCTCGCTCACGATGTTTTTGCCCAAGTAGACGTGCCAGCCTGGAACAACAGCGCGATGGACGGCTACGGTTTTAACAGCCTGGATTTAATTGGCAAAACTTCCTTGCCCGTTGCAGGCATCATGGCCGCAGGCGACAACCCCAACCAATGTATTTTGCGCGGCAACTGCATTCGTATTTACACCGGCGCGCCCATTCCGCATGGCGTTGATACAGTCGTTGCGCAAGAAAATTGCCGCATCGTTGGCAATACCGTTATTTTTGATGAATTTGAATTTGGCCAAAACATTCGCAAACAAGGCGAAGAAACTCGCAAAGACGCCTTGCTACTTAAAAAAGGCACGCAGCTGCGCGCGCAAGAAGTAGGCTTACTAGCAAGCCAAGGCTACCACCAAATTCAAGTTTACAAACCGCTTAAAGTCGGGATTTTAAGCAGCGGCAACGAGCTGGCCATCCCTGGTGAAAAAATTCGAGAAGGGCAAATTTACGACGTCAATCGCTACACTTTAAACGCGCTTTTTAAAGGCTGGGGCTGTACCGTCACGCACTACCCCAACCTGCCCGACTCGTTAAATGAAACCGTAAACAGCCTCGAAAAAACCAGCCAAGAGCAAGACATTATTATTACCTCAGGCGCGGTATCGGTGAGCGAAGCCGACCACATTAAAGCCGCCGTCCAACAATTAGGTGAAATTAATTTATGGCGCGTTGCCATTCAGCCAGGCAAACCCTTTGCTTTTGGCAAAATTGGCAAAGCAGCATGGATAGGTCTGCCTGGTAACCCTGCGGCCAGCTTAATTACCTCCTGCATCATGGTGCGCCCTGCGTTATTTTGTGCTTTAGGAAAAAACTTTAAAGACGAAGCGCCATTGCGCTTTAAAGCGGTATTTAATACCCGCAGCAGCGTGCGCCAACAATATTTGCAAGCGCGCCTCGTGCAATCGGAAGGCAAAACCAGCGTAGAGCTGCACCCCAAACAAAGCTCGGCCATGCTCGCCAATGCCTCTTGGGCAGAAGGTTTGGCCGTGATTCCACCTAATACCTGCATTGCCGAAGGCGATCGCGTGCAATTTATTCCTTATTCCATGCTACAAAACCAATGACAACTTATGC
>JAYRHO010000207.1:0-4212 GCA_041907245.1 Saccharospirillaceae bacterium | reverse complement strand
CACATGCCGTGCGCAATATGACCTTTAAAACCAAAGAGTTTTGCTGTTAGAGAAAACAGATGGATTGGGTTAGAATCGCCCGACACGCGCGCATAGCGACGGCCAAGATCGGTAGCCAAGCTCCAAGGCTCTTGCACGTTAAAGCGCAATTGTTCGCTGCGTGCTCGTTTGGCTTTAGATCGGCTGGTTTTTTGGCGTTTAAGATTGGTGCTGACCGATTCCCACACCAACTCGCCATTGATGCGAACCTCGGTGCAAATATCAAACTCCAGCCCTTTGTCGGATTCGATTAAAGCGCCAAAGAAGCAGCGAATATCGAGCTTTTCATTGAGTTTGATGGCGCGATGTTGCGTCACTTTGTTGCGAATGTGCACCAAGCCCATCAAGGCAAAAGGGAAGTCGCGATGCAGCATCAGCTCCATGTGCAGCGGAAAAGCCAGAATGTGCGGGTAGGTTAGGGTGGCTTGGTCTTTATAGCCTTTAAAACCACAAACCTTGGCGTAAGCGGCGGCTTTTTTGGTGTTGATGGAAACTTGTTTTAGCTGGGCTTCTACCTGAGGTAAAGCGGTTGCACCTTTTTTGCCTTTGGCGAAAAAAGCGCGGCGATATTGGCTTAGAAGGCCTGGGGCTTGTTGGTATTGTAAGAGTGTCGCAGACATGATGAATAAGCCTAATGAAAATGTCGGCTGAGTATAAAACGAAAGTGAGCAAGACCATTGGCAAAACAGCTGTGCGCGAACGTCAACTCGGTCAACCCTTGCGGGCGCTTTTGAAATTGGCAAAATAAAACGAACTTATAAGTTGGAATAACCTATGTCGGTCGCTATGACAGAGTTGCGCGATTCTGGAGTGATGATTCAGCTTGCCCATCAGGCCATGCTCAATATGGGGCTGGATGTGGACAAAATTTTCAGCCGTTTGGGTATTACGCCTAAATGGCTTGCCGACCGTAATATGCGCACACCGCACGAAGCTCAGGTGATTTTCTGGCATGTGCTGCAAGACGTCAGCCAAGACACCGACATTGGCTTGCACTTGGGTGAACACATGCCGCTTTATAAAGGGCAGGTGTTGCAGTATTTGTTTTTATCCTCCCCAACCTTTGGTGAAGGCTTAAAGCGCGTGCTGAATTATCAGCGTTTATTAAGCGATGCTTCGCACGCCAGCGTTGGCAGCGATGCCGATGAAGCCTTTATTTTGGTGGATACCGCCAGCGAAAAAGTATCGGGTTTGCGCCATTTGAATGAGTGCATGGCGTTGAGTTTGGTGCGTTTTTTTCGCTATGTGACCGACGATGCCTTTAAACCCACGCGTATTCACTTTACCCACAGTGCGCCTGCGCAAACGTCTGAGCATCAACGCATTTTTGGCTGTGAATTACGCTTTGGCCAAAGTGAAAATCGCATTTATTTCTCCAAAACGCTGCTGGATTTACCCTCATCGCACGCCGAGCCTGAGCTGTTGCAGCTGCATGAAAAACTCGCCATTGAGCATGTGGCCAAGCTGGAGCGCCAGGATATCGTTAGCCGCGTCTATCGTGTTTTTGGTGAGGTGCTCGAAACAGGGCAGGTGAGCCTTGAAGATGTGGCGGCGCACTTGGATATTAAAGCGCGTACTTTGCGCACCCGTTTGGCCGAGGCGGGCACGAATTTCAACCAGCTTTTGGCGGATTACCGTTGTAATTTGGCCAAGCGCTTGCTGGCCAGTACCGACGAAAGCATCGATGAAATTGTGTACTTAACGGGTTTTTCTGAGCCCAGTACCTTTTACCGCGCCTTTAAACGCTGGACGGATCAAACGCCCATCGAATACCGCAACCAAAAGCGCCAGCAAGGTTAAGGTGCTGGCTTAAAGAATCTCTGCGCTTGGCCGATACAGCTTAAAAGCACCGTGCAGAGGTTTCTATGGCTATTCAAATCCCCCCATCCCTATACGCCCCCAGCCTGAATACGGCGGTGAAATCCGCCAAGGCGCAAACAGGGCAGTCCGTGGTTTTGGATAATCTCGCTAAGGCGATGCCTGGCGTGATTAAACTAACCGAAAAACAAAGCCCAGAAGACACCGCCAACAACATCCTTAAGCATGTGCAAAAAGGCGTGGATCAGCTGAGGAGCCAAGGTGCCAGTGAGGAGCGCATCAAAGAGCGCTTGCAGGCGGCGCGCGATGGCATTGAAAAAGGCTACGCCCAAGCGACCGATATGCTCAAAAGCTTGGGGCTGATGGATGACGATTTACAAGGGCAAATCAACGCGGGGCGCAAGCTGGTAGACACAGGGCTTGAAAGCCTCGCCTCGCGGCCACAAAACACCGAGCAAACCTTGCCTGTAAAAAGCTCCAGCCTAGCTGTCGCCAACTCGTTGAGCTTGCAGGTGTTAACCCGCGAAGGCGACCGTGTCACTGTAAGTTTTGCTCAGGCCAAAGGCGGCGCATTTGCCCAAACGGACGAGAGCTTTGCCGCCTCGGGATTTTCGCAGCAGAGCTGGAGCATGAGTGTCGAAGGGCATTTAAATGACGACGAGAAAAAAGCACTGGGTAGTTTGTTTAACGATGTGCAGGATTTAAGTGAGCGTTTTTTTGCAGGCGATATTGGCAAGGCCTTGGATCAGGCGATGAGCCTAGGCTTTGACGGCAAACAGCTCGCCTCGTTAAGCCTGAACCTGTTGCAGCAAAGCCAGTTCACCAGCGTTAGTCCTTATAAACAGGTGCAAGAGCTGCCCACGCCCGAGCTGGAAAGTTTAAAAGCGCCTTTGGCTTCTTATGTGGACAGCTACATTAAGGCGCTGGATAAAGCCCAGCCTTTGGCCGAACCCGCAAACGCCTTTCAAGACTTGGTGCAAAAACTCTTGCCAACCGAAACCCGCATGCCTGCGTGGAAGGCCTTTCACGACGGCCTCAATGATTTAGCGGCACTGTTTCCATTAAGTGCGGTCAGCAAACCCAGCACGCCCGCGTAATTTGGCGCACGCTTGGCCACGGGTTACACTGGCGCAAAATTTTTTAGGGTAACTTTGTGGCTTTAGTTCTTTTCGGCACCGATGGCTGTCATCTTTGTGAAAAAGCGCAGGCACTGCTTTTGGCTTTGCCTGCACCTTTAAACTGCGATCTGTATTTGGAAGATATTGCTGCTTCAGAGCAAATGGTCGAGCGCTATGGCGTGCTGATTCCTGTGCTCTTGCACGAAGACAGCCAAACCGAGTTGCGCTGGCCCTTTGACCAAGCACAACTGCTGGCATGGCTAAGAGAACAGCGCTGCCTTTTAGCGTAAAAAGGCCAATCACTTGGCCTTTTTCTTGTCCTCAATAACCCACTTACCATTGTGATAGAAGGCGGCAAAGCCTGTGGCCTTGCCGTCTTTTTCGCCATTGACGTATTGCTCTTTGGTTTTACGGCTGTAGCGAATCACTGTGGCGTTACCTTCGCTGTCGTGCGTGGGGGCATCCAGCAGATAATGGTATTTTTGCGGCAAAATGCCACGGTAGGGCAGCAGTTCCTTCACCAAAGGCGCGCGCGTTTCGCGTTTCTTGGGGAATTGGCTGGCCGCAAGGAATAAGCCTGTTGCCCCGTCGCGCAGCACATAGCTGTCATCGACTTTTTGGCATTTGAGCTCTGGCATGGCGATGGCTTCCATCTTGGGCGGCGCGGCCTCACCGTTTTTCAAGAGCTTGCGGGTGTTGCCACAAGCGGCATTGGTGCAGCCAAAGTATTTGCCAAAGCGGCCTGATTTCAGCTGCATGTCACTGCCGCACTTATCGCACTCAAGGCTTGGGCCTTCGTAGCCTTTGATTTTGAAATGGCCTTGTTCGATTTCAAAGCCAGCGCAATCGGGGTTGTCGCCGCAGATATGAACTTTGCGCGAGTCATCGAGCAAATAGCTTTCCATGGCGGTGCTGCATTTTGGGCAACGGCGCTTGTTGCGCAGCAGGCGGCTTTCGGCTTCTTCGTCGTCATCGGCGTGCGCAGCTTCGCTGCCTGGCACGAGGTTCAGGGTTTGGGTGCAGCGCTCTTTGGGTGGCAGAGCGTAGCCTGAGCAGCCCAAAAATACGCCTGTCGATCCTGTGCGAATCTGCATGTGGCGGCCGCAGCCGGGGCAGGGAATGTCGGTATCAACGGGGTTATTGGGGCGCATGCCGTCGCTGTCTTGCGCGGCGTCGAGCTTGGATTTAAAGCCTTTATAAAACTCATCCAGCACCGCTTTCCAGTTGCTGTCACCTT
>JAYRHO010000206.1:0-2066 GCA_041907245.1 Saccharospirillaceae bacterium | reverse complement strand
GTAGGACTGGCACATATTGTAGCCGTCACCAATCCAAGCCACGGTTTTGCCTGCAATGCTGCCACGGTGTTCGTAGAAGGTTTGCATATCGGCTAAAAGCTGGCAGGGGTGGAAATCGTCGGTCAGGGCGTTGATGACGGGCACTTTGGAGTACTGTGCAAACAGCTCAACATCGGTGTGATCGAAGGTGCGAATCATCACTGCATCGACCATGCGCGAGAGCACGCGGGCGCTGTCTTCGATGGGTTCGCCACGGCCAAGCTGGGTATCACGCGGTGAGAGGAAAATCGCATGACCACCAAGCTGCGCCATGCCTGCCTCAAAGGATACGCGTGTGCGGGTGGAGGCTTTTTCAAAGAGCATACCCAGTACGCGGTTTTTAAGCGGCTCGTAGATTTGGCCGCTTTTGTGCATTTTTTTCAGTTCAATGGCGCGCTGGATAAGCCAATTCAGCTCTTCGGGGGAAAAATCCAGCAGGGTTAAAAAGTGTCTCACGGTGCATCCTTAAGCCAAGGCTTTAATCAAAGCGCTGACTTTATCTAGAATTTGGTCGGCTTCGTCTTGAGTGATATTGAGCGGCGGCAGCAAGCGTACGACGTTGCCTGCGGTCACATTCAAAAGCACGCCTCGTGCTAACGCATCGGCCATTAAATTCGGGCAGTCTTTGCTCAGTACCAAGCCAATCATCAGGCCATGACCACGAATGTCCGTAAGCAGCGTGCCCGCTAAGCGCGCGTTAAAGCCTTGGCGCAGGTAGTCGCCCATTTTTTTGGCATGAGCGCAGAGGTCTTCTTTTACTATGGTTTCGACAACGGCCAAACCTGCGGCGCAGGCCAATGGGTTGCCGCCGTAAGTGGAGCCGTGATTGCCAGGTTTGAACACTTCTGCGGCTACGCCACGCGACAGGCAGGCGCCAATAGGCACGCCGTTGCCTAAGCCTTTGGCGGTGGTGACGACATCAGGCAGAAAATCAAAGTTTTGATAGCAGAAATAGCGGCCGGTGCGACCGTTACCTGTTTGTACTTCATCGAGCATCATCAGCAGTTGGTGCTCATCGCAAATCTTACGCACAGCCAGTAAGTAATCGGCTGAAGCTGTGGCCAAACCGCCTTCGCCCTGTACAGGCTCAAGCAATACGGCAACGACATTGGGGTTGGCTTTGACTATGGCTTCGATGGCGGTGCTGTCCATGTAGGGCACGCGGATAAAGCCATTGAGTAATGGGCCAAAGCCTGCCTGCACCTTGGCGTTACCCGTGGCCGCCAACGCGCCTAAGGTACGGCCATGAAAAGCTTTTTGCATGACGATGATGGTCGGCTCTTCAACGCCTTTATCGTGGCCGTATTTGCGCGCCAGCTTGATGGCGGCTTCATTGGCTTCAGTGCCTGAGTTGGAGAAAAAGACGTTTTGCATCCCTGACACTTTCACCAAAGCCTGTGCCAGCTGCTCTTGGCGTTCAATGCTGTAGAGGTTAGAGGTATGAATCAGCTCGCCTGCTTGCTTAACAATGGCGGCGGTCACAGCAGGATGGGAGTGCCCCAAGCCGCATACGGCAATGCCACTTAACGCATCCAGATAGCGTCGTCCTTCGGTGTCTGTCAGCCAGCTGCCTTGGCCTTGAGTAAAAGTGACAGGTAAACGACCGTAGGTATTCATAATGGCTTGCATGGAAACTTCCTCTAAACACAAAAAGACAGCCGCGCTGTCTTGTAAGGGCAAGCATCATACGAGAGCCTAAGGGCTTTGTAAAATTGCCCGCTAGCGAGGTAAAGAGGAGAGGCTAACGTCCACCAAAAAGCGCCCTTTGATGGCTTTACGGCCAATTAGCATGGGGTACTTCATGCTACCGCGATTGTTGAGGCTGACTTCGATGGGCCAAGTTTGGCCAGCGATGGCAACCTGAGTTTGAATGATATAGCGAATGTTGCTGGCACCGTTGGAGCTGACGATGGTGCGGCGGGCTAAAACAGGGGCTTCGCAGATGTGATCCAGAGTGTGCTTTTCATCATCGAATTGGATATAAAAACGCACCCAGCGCTTGCCGTCACGTATAAAGGGTTCGATGT
>JAYRHO010000205.1:0-1540 GCA_041907245.1 Saccharospirillaceae bacterium | reverse complement strand
TTGGGCCAGATTCCCATGCTGGTGAAGGTTTCGGCGTTAACGGGCTTTTGCTTGAGTTGGATTAACTGGCGCAGGTTGCGCACGACAAGACCCAGCATGGGCAGTATTTCCGTACCTTCGGCGCGCAGCGTCTGCAACATGCGTACGGTTTCAATCAAAGAGCCATACATGGCGCTTTCGACCAGCTGAAAGACATCAAAACGCGCTTGTTGGGTGGTGGCTGCTTGTAACAGCTCAAGGCTGATATGCGGCTCGTCTAATAAGCGCAGCTTTTCAATTTCTTGTGCCGCCGCCAAGAGATTGCCTTCGTACTGTTGGGCAAAGAGCATCAGGGCGTCGTGATCCATGCTCAGCCCGAGTTGTTGTAAGCGATGTTTAAGCCATAACGGAAATTGCGCACTGTCCAACGGCCAGATAGGCAGCAACACGCCCGCCTTTTCCACCGCTTTAACCCAGGCGGTTTTTTGCGTGCTGGCGTCCAGACGCGGGCAAATAAGCAGCAGTAGGTTATCGGGGTTGGGGTTTTCAATCAGCGCTTTTAGGGTTTCGCCTTTGTCGGACGGTTTGCCTGTCGGAATACGCACTTCCAAAATGCGTTTGCTGGCAAATAGCGAGAGCGCATTGGCTTCTTCACGCAGGCTTGTCCAATTGAAATTGGCCTCCGCATGAAAGACTTCGCGCTCGTCGAAGCCTTGTTTGCGCGCGGCAAAACGAATTTTGGCGCAGGCTTCTTGCACGAGCAGTGGGTCGTCACCGCTGACCAGATAGACGTTGGCCAAACCACGTTTGAGCGTGTCGTCGAGCTGGTCTTGGCGAATTTTCACTTTAAGCCCTCAAAGCTGGGTGCGGCTTCTTTGACCTCGATAGGTTGGCTGTCTTTGGCGTAGTCGATGTGCTGCAAACGGCGCAGCAGCTTGCCAACCAAATCTTTTTCAAGATCCGCTATTTGCTTGGTGGCGGCGTTGGCTGTGCCTTGCACGTTATTGATGTCGTTGCTTAATCGCCGTCTGGCGCGCAGCTCGATCTGCACTTCGCGGTCGGAGCCATAGCGCCTAAGCGTGGCCAGCAAGCGACCATTGATTTCGTATTCGGCGATCTTGCCTGTGCTGGCCAAAGACAGCGCGCGCTGTTCTATTTCAAGTGGGGCAATACTGAGGGTGGCCTGTGCATCGGCGGCTTCTTTGGCCAGAACCACGTCATTGAAGGTCATTTGCAGGTTTAACTGGCGATCAAAATTGGCCCCTGCTTGGCTTTGCACATAAAGCACGCGGTATTCAGGTGGCAGGGGCGTGATGCCGCGCAAATGCCAGCCGCAGGCGCTAAGCAGCAAGAATGAAAAGAGAAACAGGGCTTTAAAACGCATAAGTTATCCTTGAGGAGCCTGTCGCGCAGGAGGCCATTGGCCTCCATAAAGTCGCCCAATGGGCGACGCTACGATGTTTAATTGGCCACAATGTTTACCAGCTTGCCAGGCACAACGATCACTTTGCGCACGCTAACGCCTTCGAGCTGTTTGGCGACGGCGGCCTGTGCTTGGGCT
>JAYRHO010000204.1:0-4391 GCA_041907245.1 Saccharospirillaceae bacterium | reverse complement strand
GCGGTGCGCTGGGAGTCGGCGGGCGAAGGTGAGTTTTCCTTAGAAAATATTGAAAAACCCAGCCGTGGTACACGCATCATTCTGCATTTAAAAGCCGAAGAAAAAGACTTCGCCGACGCTTGGCGCTTGCGCTCCTTGATTAAAAAGTATTCGGATCACATTGCCATTCCCGTATTTTTACCCCAAGAAGTGACTGGTGAAGAGGGCGTAGAAAGTAAAAAAATCCCCGAAGCCGTCAACCAAGCCAAAGCGCTGTGGACGCGCAATAAAGCCGAGGTCAGTGACGAGGAATATCAGGAGTTTTATAAGCACGTTTCGCACGATTGGAATGCACCTTTACTCTGGGCACACAATAAAGTCGAAGGTAATTTGGATTACACCAGCTTGCTTTATATTCCCAGTAAAGCTCCCTTTGATTTATGGAATCGTGAAGCCACGCGCGGAGTAAAACTTTATGTACAACGCGTATTTATCATGGACGATGCCGAGCAATTTTTACCCATGTATTTGCGCTTTGTAAAAGGGGTGCTGGATACCAACGATCTGTCTTTAAACGTATCGCGTGAAATTCTGCAAAAAGACAAACAGGTCGAAAGCCTGCGTACAGCCTTGGTAAAACGCGTGCTGGATACCTTGGAAAAATTAGCCAAAAATGAGCCAGAAAAATACCAAAGTTTTTGGCAAGAATTTGGTAACGTCTTAAAAGAAGGCCCAGCCGAAGACGCCACCAATCGCGAAAAAATCGCCAAATTGTTCCGTTTTGCTACCACCTTATCCGAAGGCAGCACGCAAAGCGTTAGCCTTAGCGATTATTTGGCGCGTATGCGTGAAGGCCAAAAGAAAATCTATTACATCACGGGCGAGCATTATGCGGCGGTGGCTTCTAGCCCACATTTGGAATATTTCCGCAAAAAAGGCATCGAGGTGCTGCTTCTGACTGATCGCGTCGATGAATGGATGGTTGGCTATTTAACCGAATTTGATGGCAAGCTTTTTCAAGATGTCACCAAGGGCGAGTTGGATTTGGATGATTTGGCCGATGCTGATGAAAAAGAGCAGCAAAAAAACTTGTCGCAAACGCATCAAGCCTTGGTCGAGCGCGTGCAAGCCGCCCTTGCTGAGCAGGTTAAAACAGTACGCGTTAGCTCGCGTTTAACAGACTCCCCAGCTTGTTTGGTGGTGGGGCAATACGACATGGGTGGGCACATGCGTCGTTTGTTGGAAGCCGCAGGTCAAGCCTTACCTGAGTCCGAAAGCACCTTGGAGATTAATCCGACGCATCCCTTAATTGCGCGTTTGGACCAAGAGCAAGACGAAGCGCGCTTTGCGGATTTGGTGCAGCTGATTTACGCACAGGCGCAACTGGCTGAAGGTAGCCAACTGCAAGATCCTGCGCACTATGTGCAGCGATTAAATAAACTTTTGCTGGATTTGCTTCACTAAGAGAGCGGCTTAGCCGCTCTTTCTTTTTTGTGTTATAAAGGCGCGCGGTTGGGTGCAGGGAAGTCGTGCAGGACAGCGGATAAAGTCACGCCCAGTATCAAAGATTGAATTATTTTGTAGGTGAGTATGAATTTGAAAGCGAAAACAACCTTGTTCGTGGCTCTGGCGTTGAGCTTGCTTGGATTTTCCTCGGCTTCCTTGGCGGGCGGTTCTTTGGATTTAAGCTTGTCTAATTACGCCTTTCGCGTCGGCTATGATGCCACGCACGCACGTTCAAACTTGCATTTGGGTGCCAGCTGGTTGCACCACGAAGACGAAGGCGATATGGGCACATTAGGCCTGCATGTGGTCGATACGCGCCCAGGTGCGCGTAATGTTTATGTCGGTGTGGGTGTGATGGCACACATTGCGGATTTGGCACTCTGGGAAGAAACCGCAGGTGGTGTGGGCGTGGGCGGTTTTGCGCGCTATGCCATTCCTGCCAATCGTGATTTTAGTTTGGCGGGATATGCTTATTACGGCCCCTCCGTGTTGGCTTTTGAGGATACTAAAAACCTGATCAATACCGACTTCCGCTTTCAGTACAGCCCCATTCCTACGGCTCGTATCTATATTGGCTATCGCTATGTCAGCTTTAAACAAGAAGGATATCGCAAACGCTATGAGCTTGCCGACGGCGGTCATGGCGGTATTAGCATTGATTTCTAAGACATTTTTTCTAAGTGTTTTATAAAGCCATTTTTTATTCCAAAGAGTTCTGTATCTAGCCAAGCTAGTAGGGTTTGGCTGTGATATAGTCGCGCGCCTTAAATTTGTGAGGCGCCTATGTCGTTCTTTTTTGAAATCGTTGAGCTGTCGAATGGGGACGTGGCGTTGCGTCACAGTGAGAATGTTGACGGCGATGTACTACTGAGTATTCATTTTTCCGATGTGGCCAAAGCCAGCTTAAATGCTCACCATTTAGAAGTCGCACGCGCCATGATGGAAGCCGCTGTGCATAAGGTTGGCGAGTTATCGGGCTTGGATGTGGAGCGAGATGATATCCGCTCTCCTAGCTATCAGCAGCAGCTGCACTGAACCCTCAAATTAGGCTTGGCCTCATTGGACTAAGCCAATTTTTGGATAAGCAATACTTGGCTGCCGCTTTGCTGGGCACATTGACGCAGCGTATGGCGTTCCGCTTGGGTGAGTTCGCCCTGCCATTCAATAATTAAATGGCTGTTTCCTGCTTGCAGTATCTTGCTGCACAGCGCCATTTGCGTATCTGTGCACAGCGTTAAATGCAGTACGGGCGTTTGCCCAAGCCCCATGCTGGCCAGCCATTCTTTATTTAAAGTGCGCTCGGCACTGAGCCACATCAGCCAACGCTTTTGCGCAGCGCATTGCGCCAACAACGGCAGAAATTGCCAAACAGGTATGGCGCTGTCATCGTAAACTCGAATTTCGGTTAAGCTGCCTTTGTATTGCGGCGCTTTTCTGATGAGATCTTGAGGAATTGAAAACACATCGGGATAAAGGTTTTCATCGGTAGCGAAAGACAGTTGCTGCATAGAACCTCCTTTTAACGACGGCGAATAACGCCGACATAAAGACCTTCGATGTTGAACTCCGTCGCTGCGAGATCGACAACGATGGGCTGGTAATCGTCGTTTTCAGGATGAAGAACGATTTGATTTTTTTGCTTTTCATAGCGTTTTACTGTCACTTCTTCACCGACACGAGCAACAACGATTTCGCCGTTACGCGCAACTTGGGTCTTGTGAACGGCAATGAGATCGCCTTCAAAAATACCTATTTTAATCATGCTGTCGCCGCGCACTTCTAAGAGAAAGTCGGCCTTTGGATGAAAGAAATCGGCGGGAATGCTTAAGTGATCCTCTATGTGCTCTTGCGCCAGGATCGGCGAGCCTGCGGCCACGCGGCCGACTATGGGTAAGCCTTGGCTTTCCTCTTCGATGATACGAATGCCACGCGATGCCCCAGGAATCATTTCAATCGCACCACGGCGAGCGAGTGCCTTGAGGTGTTCTTCTGCGGCGTTGGCGGAGCGAAAGCCCAGCTTGGCAGCGATTTCTGCACGCGTGGGCGGAAAACCCGTGGCCTCAATGGCACTACGGATAAAATCCAACACAACTTGTTGCTTGGCAGTGAGTTTCATACTTTGACCTTATCTGTGTTTTTATACAGTGTAAATATATACAGGTATTTTGTGCCTGTAAAGCCCTGATGTGTGGGTGACGTTTCTGTCCAGTAACGCAGGCTGAGATGGCCGCGTTTGAGTGTCTTTTACGGTCTGAATGCTGGTATCTGGCTGAAATTACTATAAAATCGTTTTAAACGAGTGTTTAAAACGAAGTGATGCAGCAACAGAGTTGGCTATGGTACAAAAAGATACGGTAACGAGCATATTAAATGCAGCCGAAGAGCTGTTTTCTGAGCGAGGTTTTGCAGAAACCTCTTTGCGCAATATCACGACGCGCGCAGGCGTCAATTTAGCCGCAGTCAATTACCATTTTGGTTCAAAAAAAGAGCTGATTCAGGCGGTATTTTCGCGTTTTTTGCGGCCATTTTGTGTGCTTTTGGAAAGTAAATTAGCCGAGCTTCATAAAACCCAACCCGATTTTAATGAGCTGTTGATGCTCATGGCGCATACGGCGTTGCAGGCCAGTCATGGCAAGCCTAAGCGCTTGGCAATTTTTATGCGTTTGTTAGGGCTTGCTTATTCGCAAGGTCAGGGGCACTTGCGCCGTTTTTTACAAAAAGAATACGCTCCTGTTTTTGGCGGATTTATGCAGCTAATCAAAGCCGCTTCGCCAGAGTTAAGCGACGAAGAACGTTTTTGGCGCATTCATTTTATGCTTGGCGCGACCGCTTTTACTTTGTCGGGCGCGGACGCCTTGATGGCGATGGCGGAGCATGATTTGGGCAAGGGGTCGGATTTTACGCAG
>JAYRHO010000203.1:0-4383 GCA_041907245.1 Saccharospirillaceae bacterium | reverse complement strand
GTAGGCCACTTTATCGAGCAGTTTGAGCAGCTCACCACCGTGCATTTTGCCAGAGAAGTTGGCCATGTCAGGAGTGACCAATAAGGTCATCTCGGTATGAATGTTTTGAGTCATATGCCCCTCGCAGAGAAGGGGCATTATAACTAGAAGTCTTCGGTAGAGGTAAACAAACCTACGCGCAGATCTTGGGCGCTGTAAATTTCTTTGCCGTCCACTTCCATGATGGCGTCGGCAATGCCCAGTACCAGTTTTTGCTCCATCACGCGGCGAATGCTGATGCGGTAGGTGACTTTTTTGGCGCTGGGTAAGACTTGACCGCGAAACTTCACCTCGCCACAGCCTAGCGCGCGCCCACGGCCTGGGTTGCCGCGCCAGCCCAAGTAAAAGCCAATCAGTTGCCATAGGGCATCAAGGCCCAAACAGCCTGGCATCACGGGGTCGGTTTCAAAATGACAAGCAAAAAACCACAGGTCGGGGTGAATATCCAGCTCGGCGATGATTTCGCCTTTGCCGTAAGTGCCACCTTCATTACTAATACGAGTGATGCGATCCATCATTAGCATGTTGGGCAAGGGTAGGCGCGCATTGCCTTCGCCAAATAATTCGCCGTGAGCACAGGCTAACAACTCATCACGGGTGTAACTGCTTTGGCCAGTCATAAAACTTCCTCTTATTTATCGTTATTATCAGTATGCGCATTTTGGCTTTAATGAGCATTAGGGGTGTAATTGAAAGATTTGTGCTGAGTTAGAAAGAATAAAGCCCGCAACAGCGGGCTTTAGCATTTTTCAATCAGCAAGCTGCCGATGGAATAACCCGCCCCGAAGGAGCAAATCAGCCCTTTATCACCCGCTTTTAAATCGTCTTGGTAGCGGTGAAACGCAATGACCGAGCCTGATGAGGCTACGTTGGCAAACTCGTCGAGAATGATGGGTGCTTCTAAACCTTCAGGCAGACGCCCTAATAGTTTTTTCACTGCAAACATATTCATATTGAGGTTGGCTTGGTGCAGCCACATGCGTTTTAAATCGCTGGCGGCCACCTGATTTTTTGCCAATTGTTCTTCAATAAAATTGGTGACCAGCGGCAGTAATTCTTTAAACACTTTTCGACCTTCTTGCACAAAGAAAGGGCGGTCGTAAGGTAGGTCGCTAAAGCAATGGTCGGTGTAGCTGCCTTCACAGCGAATGTTATTGGAGTACTGGGTAAATTGCTTGGTATCCAAGATTTTGAAGGCGTGAGTGCTGGTGCAGGTTTCGGCGCGCTCGATCACGATCGCGGTGGCTCCGTCACCAAAAATAAAATGACTGTCGCGTGATTTTAAGTTGACCTGAGGCGTTGCAAATTCAGGGTTCACCACCAAGGCGCATTGGGCGATGCCTGCTTTTACCGCCATGTAGGCGTTGATTAAACCAAAGGTGGCGGAGGAGCAAGCCACGGTCATGTCGTAGGCAAAACCTTGAATGCCAAGGCGCTGCTGCACTTCGATGGCGGTGGCGGGGTAGGAGCGCTGAATGTTGGCGGTGCTTAAAATAACCAGATCGATGTCGGCGGCGGTTTTGTTGGCTCGCGCGAGAGCTTCTTTGGCGGCGGCCACGCTCATGGTGACGGTTTCTAGCTCGTGGTCATTTTCGCTTGAAGCGTAAGGAAATACGGGTTTCATGCGCTCGATGTCGAGCATGCCTTCTTTGTACATGGCATAGCGCGATTTGATGCCCGAGGCTTTTTCAATAAACTCGCTGCTGCTAAGCGGCAGAGCTTCGATGCGGCCTGCGTCGATGTCGGCGCGGTGCTCGTCGTTAAAGCGATTAACGTAAGCGTTGTAGGCATCAACCAGCTCATCGTTGCTGACGCTAAAAGGAGGAATGTAAAGACCAGTACCAGAAATGACGATGTCGGACATAACTTCAGCTCTTAAATTTTTTGGGCATTATTACTGGAAATGCACGGCCCTTCCAACCACTGCTATGCAGTAAGCGGGAAAAAGCCTGCTCCATTAGCGTTTCAGATTGGACAGATGCGCCTTGGCTTTGGGGTTGCGGCGCAATAACAACGCGGTGTTGCCTACTTGCTGTACCAGCTCGGCGGAAGATAAACGCAGCAGCTCATTGAGTACTTCAACTTTGACGTCGCGATCGCCTACGCTGATTTTAATTTTGATCAGCTCGTGGTCGTCCAAAGCGCGATTTAATTCGTCTAATACCCCTTCGGTGATGCCATTGCTGGCCACGGTGACAATGGGGTGCAAGTCATGGCCGATGCCGCGCAGGGCTTTTTTTTGCTCGTTTGATAAGGACATAGAAGGTTTAAACTCGTGTTAATGCTAAGATTGGCGCTTTGTCATTAGGCAAAGCAATTTGCCGCTAGTATACCTTGAGAAGTCTCACTATGGCTCGTTCTAAAACCAGTGCCGATTGGCTAAAAGAACACGTTGAAGATATTTGGGTGCAAAAAGCCCAGCAAGACGGTTATCGCACCCGCGCCAGCTATAAGCTCATTGAGTTGGATGAAAAAGACCAGCTGATCAAGCCCGGTCATATTATTTTGGATTTAGGGGCAGCCCCAGGTGGTTGGTCGCAAGTGGTCACGCGCAAACAAAAAGGCAATGGCTTGATTATCGCTTCGGATATTTTGCCCATGGATCCCATCGAAGATGTCACCTTTATACAAGGTGACTTTACCGAACAGGCGGTATTCGATGCGATTATGTTGGCGGTAAATAACCGCCCTGTGGATCTTGTAATTTCGGACATGGCCCCCAATATGAGCGGAGTCGCTTCAATAGATCAACCGAGCGCCATGTATCTGGTCGAGCTGGCTTTGGATATGGCGCGGCAAACATTGAAGCCTAATGGCTTATTCGTGGCCAAAGTATTTCAGGGTGATGGCTTTGATGACTATGTAAAAGAGGTGAAGACCTCCTTTGCCCAGGTATTAATCCGCAAACCAAAGGCTTCTCGCCCAAGATCTCGGGAAGTTTATATCGTAGGTAAAGGTTTCCGTGCTTAGCCAATACTTGCTAAGCTACGCCAATTCAAGCGGCCATTTGGGCTGCTGTAGCGCATGAGGTAATGCCAACCATGGCAAAGAATTTTTTACTTTGGGCTGTGATTGCAGCCGTGTTAATGATGGTGTTCAACAACTTCCAAAACGCCGGTCAGGGCAAAGAGCTGTCCTACACCGAGTTTTTGAGCGCGGTTGAAAGCAATCAGGTCGAAAAAGTCACCATCTCTGGGCAAACCATCACGGGAACGCAACAAGGTGGCGGCAAGTTTGAAACCATTTTGCCTGTGTACGACGACAAGCTGATGGACACGCTGCTCAGCCACAATGTGCAGGTGCTGGGCGAAAAGCCTGAAAAACAAGGTTTCTTTACGCAGCTGTTGCTGGCCTCTTTACCCATTTTGATCATCATTGCGGTCTTTATGCTGTTTATGCGTCAAATGCAGGGCGGCGGCGGTGGTCGAGGCGGCCCTATGGCCTTTGGCAAAAGCAAGGCCAAGCTGCTTAGCGAAGATCAAATCAAAACCACCTTTGAAGACGTCGCAGGCTGCGACGAAGCCAAAGAAGACGTTAAAGAGCTGGTGGAGTTTTTGCGCGACCCAGGTAAATACCAACGCCTAGGCGGCAAGATTCCTCGCGGTGTGCTGATGGTAGGCCAGCCTGGTACAGGTAAAACCTTACTCGCTAAAGCCATCGCAGGCGAAGCGCGCGTGCCTTTCTTTTCTATTTCAGGCTCCGATTTCGTGGAAATGTTTGTCGGCGTGGGCGCATCGCGTGTGCGCGATATGTTCGAGCAAGCCAAAAAACAAGCGCCTTGCATTATCTTTATCGACGAAATTGACGCCGTAGGCCGTTCGCGCGGCGTGGGTATTGGCGGTGGTAACGACGAGCGCGAACAGACTTTGAACCAGCTCTTGGTGGAAATGGACGGCTTTGAAGTCAACGATGGCATCATCGTGATTGCCGCCACCAACCGCCCCGATGTGTTAGATCCAGCTTTGCTGCGCCCCGGTCGTTTCGACCGTCAGGTGGTAGTGGGCTTGCCCGATATTCGCGGTCGCGAGCAAATTCTGAATGTACATATGCGCAAAGTGCCCGTGGCCAAAGACGTCAATGCCTCGGTGATTGCGCGTGGCACGCCCGGCTTTTCGGGTGCTGATTTAGCCAATTTGGTCAACGAGGCTGCGCTCTTTGCTGCGCGCGCCAACCGCAATCTGGTCACCATGGAAGAGTTTGAAAAAGCCAAGGATAAAATCCTGATGGGCGCGGAACGCAAAACCATGGTGATGTCGGAAAAAGAAAAAACCAATACGGCTTACCACGAAGCGGGGCACGCCATTATTGGTCGTCTGATGCCAGAGCATGACCCTGTGTACAAGG